>JAFGND010000054.1 GCA_016927185.1 Candidatus Coatesiibacteriota bacterium | reverse complement strand
ATCAACGCTTTCATACATTTACCTCCATTTTCTTCTTGTTATTTCAACATTGGAAGGATTCAGTTTTTTTAGTCAAGAAGAATCCCCATCAAATTCAATAAGCTATCTTTGAGTTTATAAACAACTATTCTATAGATCTGTAATCAAGAATTCCGTATCTGTTACATTATATAGACAAAGAAATCTTGACAATATTTAATGCTTTTATTTATAATGGAACAGTTTAGCAAGGAGTAGATTGAATGAATAACAGAAAAGTGCTTTGCAGCATGAAGATTTTACTGATTATTGCAGCAGTCTTTCCTGAAATGCTTTCTGCCCTGCCGGATATGGATATATATCCATATGGTAACCATAATCTTAAAGATGCACAAACAACAATTGATACAATAAAAGCTGTTGGTATACTTGTTTATTCAAATAATAGTCTGGGCGTGCCGACTCCCCACAAGAATGTCAAGAAATTCAGCAGGATTCTTGGCTGGGGAATCAATCTCAGGGAAGGTGATAACAGCTTTGAGGATAGATGTTCTTGTATTTACAAGAAACTGGTTCCAATGAAACTAAGCTATCCTTTCAGGAGTTTAAGCGATTATGCATCAAAACTCTCTTTTGACAAGTACCATATAAGGGGAGAAATTGTCCTTTTCAACCAGTTTTTCACTGCATATTCAAGAGGATGGCAACAGGGAAAACCTGATTATGTGAAGTTCTGGGATGAAGTAGACAGAGTTGTTGATTACAGGAAATTTGCAACAGTGGAAAATGATACAGCGAAAGTAGGTTTCATTTTCATAATAGCAACAACAGATTGCAAGGATCCTAATGAAGGTTCAGGATATTATCCATCTCACATGGGTTTCCAGCACGAACGGGACAGCGTAACAATAGATCCTGACAGATCTGCAGTGGTTTATATAGAACATAATTACTGTGAAGACAACAATGAAGAGGAAAATGTGATGTCCATTATGTCTCATCGCATGATGCATGAATTCTGTCATTATCTCGGGCTTGAGGATTTGTATACTAGCGGATTTAATATAACAGAAGGCTATTTCGGGACTGATAATGCTGGAATTGGAAAATGGGATATAATGTGCCATACACAATGTCCATTTGCTGATGCATCAGATATTCATAGAGTACCTGGACCTCTTTCTGCATTCAGTTTATGCAAGCTTGGCTGGAAAAAAGGGAGTGATATAAGAGAGATAACAGAATCAGGAGAATATATAATATATCCCATAGATTCTAGAGAAACTCCTTCGGTTCTTAAATTCACAAGACCTGGTAATGAATGTGAATATTTCCTTATAGAGCTTAAACTGGGCAAGAAGCATGGATATGTTCCTGATTTATATCATCAGAGATATCCTCTACCTTTAGAGGAATATACAGATGATATGAAGCAAGGTGGTATCACTATTTATCATGTTGATGAGCTTGGTGGTGACATGAACAATGAACATCACAAGATAGTTGATATAGAATGTGCAAATGGCATGTGGGACAAACCTCCCTTCATGAGTGACAGACAACCAAATCCAGCAAGCGGTTATGATGATCTGGATTTCTGGTTCAGATCCCTCACTGATTCGCTTTCAGTAGGTGGAGTATTGTATGGCTCAATATGGGAAAATGGAGAACATCCTTACTGGCAATGGTCATATGGATGCCCCCACTTCTTCCAGATAACCCATCCTTCCCCTGTTTTCAATGCATCTACCAATCCCAATTCCAACTGGTATAATGATTCTTTCTCACAGCTTGCTGAATCAGGATTATCGATAGACAGGATATCAATTGCAATAGGCAAAATTCCTTCATACAGGCTTTCAATTACGGTGAATGACCTGAAGAGAAAGGGAAGCATGAAATCTGTCAGAAAACCTGTTCTGACAATTCTGTCTTCCTGTCCCAATCCTGTCAGGAATGAATTGACTCTTGTGATAAGAAAGAAGAATATTCCTGAAAACACTGGTTATATTGTATTTTACGATGTGTCAGGAAGACATATTGGCAAACCGCTAAAAATAAAATCAGACAGGGACTTTTCAAGATTGGCAATCCCGGCAAGGAGAATACTTGAAAGAAGAAGTGCTGGAGTTTATTACTACAAAATTGTGTTCGGAAAGAATGTTGCTTCAGGAAAGATACTATACATGCCCTGAGTGAAAACCTTTCATGACAGTTATTACAGATTTGATTCAAGAAGTCGGGAGTTTATAGAAAGCATATGGAAAAGCAAAGCAGAACCCTAAAACTTCTTGAGTGGATTACCCATCATTCAATAAACGGATTCCCTCCATTAAGCTCAGCAGAAAAACTCGCTTCAAGATATATTAAGAATGAGAAATTTGCTGATAATGACAGAAGGGTGAAATCGCTTATAAAGTGGGAAGCATCAAAGAATTTCACCACAGGTTTCCTTACAGGACTGGGTGGATTGATTACCATTCCATTAAGTGTTCCAGGATCCCTTGCAGCTGCATGGCTTATTCAGGCAAGAATGGTTGGAGCAATTGCGATAATTTACGGTCATGATATAAGGGAGGATAGCGTAAAGACCCTTTTAATATTATGCCTTCAGGGTGATGATATAAAGAAAATATTAAAAAACGCAGGGGTGAAAATCACAAACAGGACATTAACGCAGATATTAATCAGGACGCCATCAAGTGTCTTGATTGAGATAAACAAGAAAGTTGGATACAGGCTTGTTGCAAAGACAGGAGAGAAAAGCATAGCAAGCATGAGCAAGATAATACCTGTAGCAGGAAGTGTTATTTCTGGAGGTATTGACGCATATGCTTGCAGGAAAATAGGTTACATTGCAAAGGATATTTTCTCCATGCAGGCAATTGACAAAGATAAAAACGAGATTCAAGTAAAAACTGACCGTATATAAATAATGTAGAATAAAATTGCCTTTTTGGTTAAACAAAATATAAAGAGAGGTGCAAATGAATAAAGTCATATTCTTTATCTTGCTGACTTCTGCATGCCTTTTTTCGGCTACAAGCATAGCAGATATTTTCGGAGTCAAGATTGGGGAAACACTTGCCATTGCACAGCAGAAATATCCCAGCCTTGAGGAAAGCGAGAACAAGGAATTCTATTTCTGTGCTGTAGATATAACTGATCATGAAGTTCCATACAGGAGAGTTGCAGTTTTCCTGGACAAGAACAAGCAGTACAAGATAGGTGCAATGTACATGTATGCAAAGAATGCTGACTTGACAACAACAGTCAAGATATACAATTTGTTCAGGGAAGAACTTGGTGAGCCTGAGGAAGTTACCTTGACAAGTGCATACTGGAAGCGCGGAGAGACATGGATTGGAGTAATATTCGGAGATAAATGGCTTGCTGCAATTGCATTTGATCCTGATTTCTTCAAATATACTTACGGGAAATAGAAAGACTTGTTTTTCAGGATTGAGAAATAACTTGTTCATGAAGATGCTTTCAGGCAAGCAGTTGACTTCTGCAATAAGCTTTATGCTTGACCAAAAAAACTCTCTATCTCCCTCTTTCCTGCATGAATGCACCAGATTTGTTTGAAGGCAAGTCAAGGGAAGACCTTCCTCTTGCAGCAAGAATAAGACCCAAACTTCTTTCCGAAGTAGTCGGGCAGGATCATCTGTTAGGTGCTGAAGGGGTATTGAAAAAGCAGATAGAGGAAGATAATGTTCCTTCGTGTGTTCTATGGGGACCTCCCGGATGCGGCAAGACAACTATTGCATATATAATTTCAAGGTATTCATCAAAGAACTGGGAGGCTTTTTCTGCTGTTTCAAGTGGAATAAAAGATGTGAAACTTGTAATAGAAAAAGCCAAATATCTTAATCGTCAGGGCAAGGGAACCATATTGTTTGTTGATGAGATACATCATTTCAACAAGACTCAGCAGGATGCCTTTCTCCCGCATATAGAGAATGGCACCATAACTTTCATCGGTGCAACTACAGAAAACCCAAGCTTTTACCTGAACAGGGCTTTGATTTCAAGAGTACAGATTTACGTGCTTGAACAGCTGAATCCTTCCGAGATTATGCAGATAATTGACAGAGCCTTGAAAATACTCAAGCAGGAATATTCATTCAAGGATGAAGTAAAGAAGTACATTGCTGATTTATCTTCTGGTGATGCAAGGATAGCATTGCGGCAGATTGAAACTGTTCTTTCATTGTTCGGCAACAAGAATATAGAAATTTCTCATGTCCAGCAGGCAATGTCAAGAAAGACAGCTGTTTATGACAAGGACAGGGAGGAGCATTACAACCAGATATCAGCCCTTCATAAGTCATTGAGGGACAGCGATGTGCAGGCTTCATTATACTGGTGTGCAAGAATGATAATCTCAGGAGAAAGTCCGCTTTATGTTCTAAGGAGACTTATACGTTTTGCAATAGAGGACATAGGTCTTGCTGATCCTAATGCTCTTCAGATAGCAATTAATTCTCTTGAGACATACAGGTTTCTTGGAAGTCCGGAAGGTGATATTGCTCTTGCCATGACAGTAATTTACCTTGGTTCCGCTCCAAAGAGCAACAGGACTTATGAAGCATGGTCAAAGGCTACTACTCATGCTCAGGAGACAAGCGAGCTGCCTGTTCCGAAAGTGATAAGGAATGCCCCGACTGGACTTATGAAGAATCTTGGATACGGGGAAGGCTATCAATATGCTCCCCATATAGATGAGGGTATCGTAAACCAGCAGCATTTTCCTGAAAACATGGAACCAGGGATATATTATGTACCTGCTGACAGCGGAGTAGAGAAGAAAATCAAGGAGAGGATGGATTATTGGAAGGCAATTCTGCTAAGAAAAGAATAGCATTCCTGAGTGTGCCTTATGGAAGGGCGCATTTGAGCGTATCGAGGGTGATTGCCAGTTCGATGCAGGACGAAGCTGACTGCACAATTATTTCAGCAGAGCAGTATCTCGGGAAAACCACAAGCAGCATAATAAAGTCCATCTATCTCTTCATATTGCGTCACTTCCCACAATTATACAGGAACCTCTACAGGAAGGAAAGAGAGAAACAGAAATGGTCTGGTCAATTTGCTGCGTCCTACAGGAAAAGGGCTGAGAAATACCTGATACCTTTGTTGGATAAGGAAAAAATAGATCTTGCAATCCCAACGCATCCTGTTCCTGCAGCAGTATGCTCATTTCTTCCCGAAAAATACAAGTGGGCAACTCTTGTAATGAATTATGAATTTCACAGCCACTGGCTTCATCCTGCACAGCCACTTGCATTTGTTTCAACTGAAGAAATTAAAGAGGAATTCGAGAAGAGGGATTTCAGAAACTGTGTAGTTAGTGGAATTCCTGTATCTCCACGATTCAGAAATCCAGTTGGAAAATTACTTCTTCGGAAATCCCTTGGAATGCAAGAAGATAGCCTTTATGCACTTGTCGGAGGTGGTGGACTTGGATTAGGACCTCTTGCAAAGGTAACAAGACTTCTTGAAGAGCTTGAAATAAAAGTTGTTGTCTTCTGCGGTTCAAACAAGAAGCTGTATAAAAAACTGAGTAAGGATAATGATGGAAGTAATGTAATTATTCTGCCAATGATAGAGAATTCAGCAGATTACATAGAGGCATGTGATTTTTACATAACCAAGCCAGGTGGAGTAACAATAACTGAGGCATTGACAATAAAAACACCTCTTGTACTTCTTCCACCAATTCCTGGTCACGAGGAAGGCAATGTTCACTTCCTGAAGAAAAATGGAATAGTGGATGGCTGGTTAAAGCCTGGTGATCTGAAGGGATATCTTCTTGAAATAAAAAGAGATACGAAAATATTGGAAGATATGAGAAAGAGAATGGGGAATATTAATCTCCCTGAGTCAGATCTAATAATAAGAAAGGAATTGCTGAGAATACTCAAATGATAAGGTTCGAAAACGTAAAAAAGACATTCCACAAGGCAAAAACCTTGAAGGAAACTGTACTGCATCCATTCAGAAGGAGAGAGAAAGTTGAGGCATTGCTTGGAATTACTGGTCACATTGAAAAGGGGAAACTGTATTCTCTGCTTGGTCCAAATGGTGCTGGTAAAACTACACTTCTCAAGATAGTTTCTACACTCATACTGCCTGATTTCGGTGAGGTTTTCGTGAACAATTTCTCCATTTACAAGGATGGAGCTGCGATAAGAGCTGCAATTGGTCTTGTCCAGTCAGATGAAAGAAGCTTTTACTGGAGGCTTACTGGAAGGCAGAATCTGGAATTTTATGGCTCGCTTCAAGGAATAAACAGAAGGCAGCTTGGAGAAAGGATAAACAGGAATCTGGAAATGCTTGGCATGCTTGAAGCAGCTGACAGACAGTTCCAGACATATTCCACGGGAATGAGACAGAAGCTTGCCATTGCAAGGGGATTGCTTCATGAGCCTGAAATAATAATAATGGATGAGCCAACAAGAAGTCTTGATCCTCTGGTTTCTTCCCAGATAAGGCAATTCATGACAGAAGACCTTATAAAGAAACAGGGAAAAACAGTAATTCTTGCAACTCATAATCTTTATGAAGCAGAGGAATTGAGTGACAAGGTTGCAATAATAAACAAGGGAAAGCTTATTGCAGAGGGAAGCGTGAAAGAACTGTCTTCAAGGCTTGGAGGCAGGATTGAGTTGACATTCAAGTTCAAGAAGGAACTTGACAGCAATGACATTGAAAGGCTTCCTGAAAATACGTCCTACCAGAAGGATCCACCATTGCTTAAATGGTTTGCAGGGAGTGAGGAAGAGATAATCCCCATTCTGAAGGACATTACAAAATGGCTTCCTGAATGCGAGATGGAGAAGAAGACACTCTCTCTTGAAGAGATTTTTTCAGGGCTTGTCAAGGAGAAGAAAAATGTTGAGTAAGATATGGGCATTCATAAAAAGAGATGCTCTTCAAGCAGTTTCCTACAAAATGGGATTTGTCGGACAGTTCTTCGGAATTTTCTTCGGAGTTGCAACCTTCTTCTTCATTTCAAAAGTGGTTGGAACTGGTGCAGCACAATACCTGACAAAATACAGAGGTGATTATTTCGCATTCGCAATTGTAGGCATGGCATTCAACAGCTTTCTGGGAGTTGGTCTGTCATCCCTTGCCGGCATTATAAGAAGAGAGCAGCTTCAGGGAACACTTGAGGCAATGCTTGTAACAAGAACTCCGCTCTCTTTGATAATTTTCTCATCAGCACTCTGGAACTTCGGATTCACAAGTTTCAGGGTTCTTGTTTACGTATTAACAGGCTATTTCCTGTTCGGAATGAATTTGAATTTCTCTCTTGAGGGATTACTGGCAGGGCTTCTGATACTTCTTGTTACATTGCTTTCATTCATGGGAATAGGAATGATAAGTGCAAGCTTCATACTCATTTTCAAGGAAGGGAATCCCCTCGATTTTCTTATGGGAGCAAGTTCAGGTTTACTTGGGGGAGTTTTCTATCCAATTGCAGTACTTCCCTTGTGGTTGCAGCCTTTTTCAAAGATCCTGCCAATAACATACGGAATAGAAGGCTTCAGGAAGGCATTGCTTGTAAGGGCAACATTTCAGGATATATTGCCTGAGCTAAGCGTGCTTACCATATTCCTTGTAATTCTCCTTCCGCTGGGGCTTATCTCCTTCTCTTATGCAGTCAAATATGCAAAGAAGGAAGGAACACTAGTTCATTACTAGATATTCATTCATGGGATACTTGCCCTATAAAATATGAATAAACAGGTCCCTTGAAATTTGTCATGAAAGAAGAAAATAAAGATATCTTCATTAAATCTGGCATTTATAGGGGCTAGATTACCTCACTTTTATTTTTCACTTGACAAACTTATAATATATATGTACAGTTAAATGTAATATTAAAGGCAGGTGATATGAGAACAATCAAGCAGATGAGTATGGTTGAAGCAAGAAAACTCCTAACTTCTCTTCCAGGTGTTATGGGATCTGATGGCACAATTGAGGTAACAAGAAGAGGAAAGCCTGTAATGGTTCTAATTCCATATGAACTGTATGAGGCATTGGTGGAAACAATAGATATAATGGGTGATCCTGAAATGATGAATATGTTGAAAGCAGGAATTAGGGACTTGAAGAACAAAAAAATGATTTCCTGGGAAGAAGCAGTGAAGCAAATTGAGTTATAGAATTCTTTTAACAAATACTGCCTTCAACTCAATTAAAAAAATCAAGGAAAAGAGAATTTCAGGACAGATAAAGAAAAGAATTGAAGGACTCAAGGAAAATCCCGATCTTCGGGGGAAAGCACTTCTGGGAGAACTTAAGGGCTTCAGAAGCATTCATGTTTCTGACGAAAGATACAGGATAATCTATAAGATTGAAAACGAAGAAGTCTTGGTTTATATTATAGCAATCGGAATAAGAAAGCAGGGAGACAAACATGATATATATTCTCTGCTCAAGAAACTTATAGACAAAGGACTGATTGATTAACAAGAGCATTTACAGATTCTCATAATTGAAGGAGAAAAAAAGAAACAATATATGAAGCCAGTAATAATTTCTGAATATGTATTCGAAAAAACTGCACTCAGCTGTGAAGATTATATGTATTATGCTAAAGATTATGAAGGTTGCAGAGAGGAATTTTTGGGAAGAGGGAAAATAACGATGGTTTGTGCTGATTCTTCAAGTTAAATCAGCTTCAGAAACTATTAAGATAAATCAGTCTTAACTTCCATTAGAAAATTCTTGGAAAATCCTTGACTATAAATCCTGCCAATTTTTAAAGTGAAATATATATGAAAGGGAAGACCATGGTTATAGTAGGGAGGCTATTATGAGAAAGCTTATAATCATCATAATTCTGATATCATTATCCAGTCTGCTTTTTTCAGCACCCGGTGAGTTGTTATGGAGATATAAAACAGAGATGTTTGTTAGCTCCTCTCCTTGCGTATCAGACGTGGTTGTTTTTGTAGGAAGTAGGGATTACTATCTATATGCAATAAACTGCTCAGATGGGACTCTTAAATGGAGATATAAAACAAATTATGCAATTGATTCCTCTCCTGATTTCGAAGATGAGACTATTTTTGTAGGAAGTTGGGATTATTATCTTTATGCAATAAATAGTTTGGATGGGGCTCTAAAATGGAGATATGGAACTGGAAGTGAAGTTAATTCTACTCCTTATATTTCTGATGGAGTTGTCTATGTAGGAAGCTATGATAATTATCTTTATGCAATATACTGCTCATCGGGGTCTCTTAAATGGAGATATAAGACAAATGATTGTATTTTCTCCTCTCCTTGTATTTCAGATGAAATTGTTTATGTAGGTAGCTTTGATCACTTCCTCTATGCAATAAACTGCTCAGATGGAACTCTTAAATGGAAATATGAAACAGATTATGACATCTGGTCTTCCCCTTTTATCTCAGAAAGTACAGTTTATATTGGAAGTAATGATGATTATCTTTATGCAATAGACAAATCAACCGGAACTCTTAAATGGAGATACAAGACAGGTAGTACTGTTAACTCTTCTCCTTGCGTTTCTGACGGAGTTGTATATGTCGGGAGTAATGATTACTATCTCTATGCAATAAACTGCTCAGATGGAACTCTTATATGGAGATATCAGACAGGTGGAAGAATTTTCTCCTCTCCTTGTATTTCAGCTGGGATTGTATACGTTGGTAGTAATGATTATTACGTCTATGCAATAAACAGATCTAATGGGGATTTGATCTGGAAATATATGACAGGTAATAGGGTAAGTTCATCTCCATGTGTTAAAAATAATGTAGTATATATTGGTAGTGATGATACTTACCTGTACGCAATAGAGACAATAGATTCTGCTTTTATTTCTGTATCATCTCCCAATGGAGGAGAAGAATGGGATGTTAGCTCTGTTCATGATATTACATGGACATCATTGAATGTTGATACTGTTTCTGTAAAGTTTACCTCAGATGGTGGAAGTTTATGGACAGAGATAGTAAAGATGTCAGCTAATGAAGGAAAATATTCATGGACAATTCCAGACACTCCTTCAGAAGACTGTCTTGTAAGAATAGATGATGTAAAAGGTAATGCAACTGATACAAGTGACAGCACATTTACAATAGCAGAGAGATATGGTTTCAAAGATAACAAATCAGCATCATATATTCCAGCCAAATCTTTTTCCGCCAATCCCAATCCATTCACTGACAGACTTACGATTTCTCTTCCATCCTCAGGAGCAGTCTATTCCCTTACAGGTCAGCTAATCATGAACCTTCCCCAAGGCAAACACTCTATTGACACCAGCAAATGGAGAGAGGGAGTTTATATTGTGAAGTCTGGGAAGGAATGCAAGAGGGTGGTGAAGATAAGGTAGCGATAGCAAAGGAGCATAGAATGCGTATCTTTATAATGATTTTGGTGGGATTTTCGGTACTTTATGGAGAACATTTCTGGTCAGATTGGAGAAGCAATTACAGGCAGGATGGATTATCTCCATTAATAGGTCCCAGGGATCCTAATTTTTTGTGGGAATATAGGTTTAAGACTGTTGGAAAAGAGAGTAAAAAGAATAATTTAGGAAATCCATATTATTTTCAAGATGTATCAGCTGTAATCTCTGCAGATAGTACGTTATATACT
>JAFGND010000053.1 GCA_016927185.1 Candidatus Coatesiibacteriota bacterium | reverse complement strand
TGTTTTATATAATTTTATGATTCATAATTAAAAAGAAATGCTTGCTAGTAAATCATCAGGAATGGTTTTCCATATAATTATTTCAGGGAAAAAATTATATATAGAAGTCCATCCTCTCCTTGCAGGAGAGGGGACAAGGAGTGAGGTTTATTCCTAGCAGTCATTCTCTTTCCTTTCCCCCCAAGGAGAAGGAGGAAATGTATTTCATGAATTTTTCAGCAGCAGCCAGATAAATACTTATCCATTGAACACTTACAAAAATACCTTATTTGGGAAGAGAAAGAAGAATATTTAAAATTCAGTCCATGATGTCTAGGGGCTAGATTATTATCCTTGACATTAAATCTTGTCAAATTTTAAGTGAAATATATATGAAAAGGAAGACCATGATTATACTAAGGAGATTATTATGAGAAATCTTGTATCAGCAATAATTCTATTCTCTTTTTCATTTCTTCTTTTTTCAGCACCAGGAGATTTAATATGGAAGACTGATATAGGAGGAGCAACTCAGGGAAAACCTTGCATTGATACGGATCATAAAATGGTTTTCGTACATGCTAATGATAAATATATATATGCTTTCAATGCATTGAATGGAATGAGAAAATGGGAGTACTTTGCAGGTAATTGCACATATTACAATTATCCAGTTTACTTTAATGGAAAAATCTACACTGGTAAAAACGCTGCTTATCTTATTGTATTGAATGCAACAAATGGTGAGTTATTGTGGACATTCAATACAAGGGGAGGATATTCATTTCCAGAGGTTTTCAATGGAATTCTATACATGGGAAGCCCTGATACATACTTTTATAGCCTGAATTCTGACAATGGAAGTCTTTTATGGGAATCAAATACCTATTATGCTAACTATACTCCATGTCTGGGAGATACTCTATTGTTTTTCTCTGGAGTTGAAAAGAGTACAGCAAGCTGGACAAATTTGTTTTGCTTGTCAGCAACAAATGGTATCGAAAAGTGGAGTTACAGGATAGATAACGCAAACATAAGTATTCCCTCCTGTTATAATAATCTTGTCTTTTATGGATCACCACTTACTGATAAAAATCTCTATTCATTTAATGCCCAGAATGGAACGGTTGTATGGAAATATAAGACAAATGGGAAAGTAGGATCTCCAGTTGTTTGGGATACAAAGGAACTTGTATATGTAAGCAGTTCCGATAATAATGTTTATTGTTGTGATGCATTGACAGGCAAACTTGTATGGAAATATGATGCTGGGGGAGTGTGCTCAACTCCATGCATTTCAGAAGGATACGTATTTTTCAGTTCATTAAATGGCTATATCACTTCTTTAAATGCAAGCAATTCTGATGTTTTCTGGAAATATAACGCTGATGCAGGAAGTCTGCAAGGATTGACATATGGTTTGCAGAACATTTATTGCGCAAGTGGTCAGCAATATCTATATGCTGTTGAAGCATTTGATTCAGGCTTCAAGAATAACAAATCAGCTTCACATCTCCCAGCCAAATCTTTCTCAGTTTCCCCCAACCCCTTTTCATCCAGATTATCACTCTCCCTGCCATCATCAGGAGCAATCTATTCCCTTACCGGTCAGCTGATTATGAAACTGGATAAAGGAAAACATTCTGTTGATACAAGCAAGTGGAGAGAGGGAGTTTATATAATTAAAAGTAACAAAAAAACAAAGAAAATAATAAAAATGTAAGTAAATCCATCCAGTGAATATATTCTATTCGAATTGCACGATGAGGATTAAGGAGGAGGTTTAATATGAAAAAAACAGGACTAGTTTTAAGCAGTCTGTTCTTTATTTTTGTTTTAATAGTTTCTTCATGTGGAGATGATTCCACTGATGACGGAAATAATACAGGAACTGGAACTGGCACTTCAACAGGTACAGGAACTGGAACAGGAACGGGAACCAGTACAGGAACTGGATATGATTCTGATTGTTATGCTCATTTCCCTTTTGATGAAGGAACAGGAAATATGACTATGGGAAAAGGAACAGGTGGGGAGTTTGAATGTTCAATTTCAATGCCTACTTGGACAGAAGGACATTTTAATTATGCTTTAGAATTTAAGAAACAAGGGAACAGAATTGAAATAGGAGATCCCGACGAATTTAACGATGGAAAACCAGTTAGATTCACATTCTGGCTTTATGTGTATGATACTAGTTTGCCTCAATATCATTATTTAATTGATACATATACCAATGATTCTCCTTATGCCAATTGTGGTTATATTTTAAGGTTATATGGAAGCAAGATTTCAGTTGTAACTGCAAATGGAGAAGTATTCTATTACGGTTCTGAAAAAGGAGTAATGGAAAACCAATGGTCTTTTATAGAATTTAATTTAGATAATGATCATGTTGTTGTCAAGGTTGATGGAGAAATTGGTCTTGATATTACGGTTGTAAAACCATCTAAATCAGGAAAGAAGCTAGTTGTTGGAGATAAATTAGATGGGCAAGATGGTTATTCTACAAATGGAATAATTGATGATCTCAAGATTTATAAATAAAGCAAGCATGAAATCCATCCTGTGGGAACATATCCTATGATGATTGGATGAAGAATGTGAATAGGAGTAGGGATTTATGGAATTAAAAGGGATTCCAATAGAAAGTCTTTTTGATTTGATAAAACATATAGATTATTTATCAAAATAATGGTCTTCTGATATCATCTGATTTAGAAGTGTTAGTAATTCAGAGAAACTTAGTTTGTTTCCTTCAGTTTTTAGAAATGGAGGATATGATGAAGCTCCAATGTCTATTTACTTCAGATTAAAAGCACCTGGATTTATTCAAGATACTCCAGAAACGGGAAGGTAGAATCAATGGTTATTTCTTATGCAGCATCATGGTTTGCCTACAAGATTGTTGTATTGGACTGAGAATGTATATTATGCTGCACTTTTTATTATACCCGGCGGGACATTATTAAAACCTTGTTTTCAAATCCCAGCTATGAAACAAAAATGGCTTTCAAGATAGTAAGGGAATTACTGAAAGTCT
>JAFGND010000052.1 GCA_016927185.1 Candidatus Coatesiibacteriota bacterium | reverse complement strand
CATTCTGGTAGATTTTATATTATCTTTCTTTGTAAATTTCCATATGGTCAAAAAAAAAAAAAAAAATAGATTGTCAAGGATTTTTTATTCTCTTTTTTAATCTAGCCCCTAGACATGATGGACTGAGTTGGAAAGCTCACCCCTGCATTTCTCTTTGTTAACACCTCACCCCCGCCCCCTCTCCTTGTAGGAGAGGGGAGTCAGAATGACGGGGTGAGGTTAAAAATTGAACAATTCTACTAAAGAAAAGCCTTTTCTATTGGAAGTTAAAACTAATTGACCTTCACTATCCTCTTAGTTTCATCTCCGTTCTTCACTATATAAACTCCTTCTCTCCATTTACTAGTGTCAAGAGAGTGCTTGCCTTTATCAAGTTTTATAATCAACTGTCCGGTAAGGGAATAGATTGAAGCAGAGGAAGGAAGGGAGAGGGACAAGCGGGAGGAGAAGGGGTTGGGAGAAGCAGAAAAATCTTTCTCAGGCAATTTGGTAGCTGATTTGTAATCCGTAAATCCTGTATAGCCATAGGTTTCAATTGCATAGAGATAATCATCAGAACAGCCTATATATACAATTGAGTTAGATACATAAGGTGAGGATTCATTAATTATTCCTACTCGGTATTGCCATTTCAAAGAACCGTCCTTTATATCAAGTGCATAAAGATATTGATTTAAACTGTTTATGTAAACAACCTTATCTTTAACAAACGGATCAGAATGGATATCACTTCCTGTATTATAGAACCACTTCTGGACTCCTGTCTTTTCATCAAGAGCATGAACAATATTATCGTCACAACCAAATATTACCAGACCATCAGATACTACAGGATTAGAGAATATATATTTGGGATATCCGAAATACGATGACCAGATCAATGATCCATTTGTGGCATTATTAGCGAAAACCCCATAACTGGTACTTGCCGAAAAGATATTTCCATTTGAAAAGAAAGGGTCATATACATAGCTTCTTGTGTCATATGACCAGCTAAAACGGCCTGTCAATGCATCAAGAGCATAAAGGCTTTTCATTTCTTCAGTATGCTTTCTTATTCCGAAAAATACTAACCCTTGTGTTTCCCAGATGCATGGAGAACCGACCTCAGCTTCTGAGAGATACTTCCATTTCAGGGAGCCATTGGAAGCATTAAGAGCATAGAGATACTTGTCATTAGATCCAACATACAGTATTCCATTAGATACTACCGGACTTGAATAATTATTACCTGTTGTCTCATATTCCCATATCATTGTTCCAGAATTTGCATTGTGTGCCCTTACAATGAACAAAGGTCCGCTTCCAGCATAATAAACAATACCATCTTTGACAAAGGGTCTGCTCAAGATTGCTGTTCCTATCTGTATACTCCAGATCCGGTTTCCGTTTTGTGCATTGAGAGCATAAAAATTCCTGTCATTGCTCCCAAAGTAAACTATATTATTTGAAACAACAGGAGATGATTCTATATCACCATTTGTTCTGTATCTCCATACAAGCTCTCCCGGTGCTGAAAATAAAATTCCCAGATTGCAAAAGATGATGAAGAGAAGAATCCATTTTTTCATGCTGAAGCCCCTTTCCAACAAAGTTTACACTTACATTAAACTACTAAAAATGTTTCTAGAAAAAAAGTAATATTTGTCAATTGTTTTCTTCCAGTTGAAGGAGTCAGTATGGTTTAATCTTGATTGCAGGAACGAAAAAATTAAGTTTCCCCTTGACATTCTTATACTTACTATGATTCAAGTCTTATGCAAGAAATGCAGGCAATCAAATACAAGAAACACTTAAGTATATATTCGAAAGCGAGGTAGAATAATGAGCGAAGGCGGATTCTTGGGATTTCTCAAAAATATTTTTGGGGGAAAATCAGGAGGTTCAAAGACAGATGAAGCTGCTGTTGCATTATTTGAAGCAGTGAACTCAGGGAGGGTTAACAGCCTGAGGGCAGTAGTTGAATCAGGAGTTGACATCAATTCAAAGGATGGTGAAAGAGGCTGGACAGGATTGATGTGGGCTGCTTACAACAAGAACTACGAAGTTGCATATTATTTGATTTCCAAGGGTGCTGACGTTAACGCAAAGAACTTCAATGATATAACAGCATTGATGCTTGCTTCAAGTGAAGGCTCAAAGGAGCTTGTAGAGTTGCTTCTTAACAAGGGAGCTGACGCGAATGCAAAATCGAAATCAGGTGATAATCCACTTATGTGGGCAATAGAGAAAGGGCACAGGGAAGTAGTAAATCTCCTTATTTCAAAAAAGGCTGATACAAATGCAATAACAGCTAATGGCAAGACAACACTGATGTTTGCATCTGAAAAAGGGCATAAGGATATTGTAAACCTGCTTCTTTCAAAAGGATGTAATGTAAATGCAAAAGCCAATAATGGAAGAACAGCCCTGA
Organism: Candidatus Coatesiibacteriota bacterium; assembly: GCA_016927185.1. Classification (GTDB taxonomy): domain Bacteria; phylum JAFGND01; class JAFGND01; order JAFGND01; family JAFGND01; genus JAFGND01. The sequence goes on along the minus strand of JAFGND010000052.1, from coordinate 15,340 downwards.
TGGAAGCCTCAGATGCTGGATACAAGGAAATAATTTCATTGCTTATTGCCAAGGGTGCTGATGTGAATGCAAAGGATAATACAGGCTTCACTGCAATGATGTTTGCTGCTGGCAAGGATTTCGTAGAGATTATTGACCTGCTTGTCTCTAAGGGTGCAGATATTAATGCAAAACGATACGGGAATTATACTACATTGATGTTTGCCGCAGAAAAAGGCAAACTTAATGTGGTAAAGTACCTTTTATCAAAGCATGCTGATGTGAATGCCAAGGCAAATAACGGAAAAACCGCATTGCAGATGGCAATAAAATCAAATAATGCAGAAATGGTTGAGCTTCTAAAGAAAGCAGGAGCAAAGGAATAGAGAAAACAGGGAGAGTGATTATGGCATGAAGCCGAAATCAGTTCTCTGTCTTTTTTCAACTGGTTTCCTGGGGAGTTTCTTTGCATCAGGCTGATTTTTAGAAGGTTCATTCTTCTTTAAAGATTCCTCCTCCATTTTCCTGACTTCCTCTTCTGATACAGATTTCACCCAGTCTGCTTCCACAAAACCTTCCTTGTCCTTGAAACTGACCTTGAACCATGGTGTCGTCTTGCCATCACTTTCACCTTCAACCTTTTCAATAACAAGCATGAGATCTCTTGATTTAAGCTGCATTATCATCTTGCTTTTCTTTGTCGGTTCTGTCCAGAATCTCAGTACAGTTGCCTTTGGAACAAGATATTCCTTTGGTTTTTCTTCTTCCTTTTTCAGCTCCAGTGATGGTGGATGAGCAGGAATATTTGAGGAAAAATGAGTATTAAGAGTTTTCGGTTTCCTTGTAAATAGTTTGTTAATCTCGCTCCTGTACAGATAAGCTGCTGTAAATATAACTATCAGGAAAAGAATTGCCCATGTGTACCAGTTGAATGGTTTTCTTATTCTGGGAATTTCCCTTTTTTCGCCTTTTATTGCAAGAAGGAGCTCTTCGGATGATCTGTATCTCTTTTCAGGATCCCTTTGAAGAAGCCTGGAGATAATGATATCCCATTTCTTGTTCAATCCCTGCTTGAGAGATGTTGGAACCTCAAATACTCCAAGTGGTACTTCCCCGGTAAGCATCTGATACAAGACTATACCTAAAGAATAGAGGTCTGATCTTGCATCAACAGTCCTGCCAAGCTTCTGTTCAGGTGACATGTAAACAAAAGTGCCTATCATGTCATTACTTATGGTAAGTGTATGGAAATTGGGAATATCGTATGCAAGATGGGCAATTCCGAAGTCCAGAATTTTCACACCTGAATCTGTAATGAAAATATTCTCTGGCTTGAGATCCCGGTGAGTTATTCCGATAGAATGAGCATGATCAAGTGCCGAGACTATTTCGAGAGCTATCTCGTTCACCCGGTCTTCATCCATTGCCCCCTTGAGAAGCTCATCTGCAAGAGACACTCCATCAACATATTCCATTATGTAATAATAGGTTTCCTGGAAATGCCCCTCTGCCACTATATGTACTATATTGGGATGATCAAGTTTTGAAAGGGCTTTGGCTTCCTTCTGGAACTGGAAAATGAAATCCTTTTGCCTGGCAAATTGCCTGTAAAGAAATTTAATAGCAACACAATTCTCGTTTTTCTGATGCCTCGCCTTGAAGACGCAGCCCATTCCTCCACTTCCAAGTAGCTCCTCAATTATATAGGGACCTATTTTTTGCAGCCTGTAATCCTCTACAACATGAGGCAAGGTAGCAAGTTTGCCAGACTCTATATCTTCAAGATTAAGTGTCTGACCACAGCTTGGGCATAATGGAAGGCTTCCATCATTCTTCAGGGATATTGTTCCCCTGCATCGAGGACATACAAAATTCCTGTCCATCTGACTAGACGGTTTATTTGTCATCCAGTATATCCTTTATTTTATCATATAAACTGTTCTCATTTGTATCTTTCAGAATACTGATGCATGTCTCAAGATCCTTATGCATTTCCCTGTCATTTTCCAGAAAATTTATATTTTCTCTTAATGCGTTATATATTTTTCTTGTGAAAGGGGATAGTTTTTTCTCTCCTCCGCGAAGATCTACTGCCTGAGCAGATGCAAGATATTCAAGTGCTATTATTGCCCATACATTTTCAAGGACCTGATGAATCTTTCTGGCAGCGTGATTTCCCATGCTTACGTGATCCTCCTGATTTGCTGATGTCGGAATAGAGTCGCAGCTTGCTGGATGACACAAAACCTTGTTCTCGCTTGCAAGTGATGCTGCAGTATATTGGGAAATCATGTATCCGCTATTCAACCCGCCATTATTAATAAGATATGCAAGTAATCCATAATTGTTCTTGCAGTCAAGCAATTTTGCAAGCCTTCTTTCAGATATATTACCTATCTCACTGATGGCGATTGCAAGAAAGTCCGCTGATATTGCAAGAGGTTGTCCATGAAAATTGCATGCTGATATTATCTCCCTTGAATCTGGAAAAATCAATGGATTGTCAGTTGCTGAATTTATTTCAATCCTTACAACATTCTTCACATATTCGATGGCATCATATGATGCACCAAGAACAACCGGTATGCATCTCAATGAATAACTATCCTGTACCCTGTAAATAGCTTTCTGCTTATCCCCCATGGAGTTAATTTTATCATATTCTATCTTTGATAAATCTGCTGAGTCTATATATCTAGAATTCTTCAGCATATTTTTCAAGGCTCTTGATATTTTTCTCTGTCCTTTATGAGGTCTTACTTCTGAAATCTTATCTGTGAAGGAGGAGGAAATGGAAAGGAATGCCTCTAGCGAAAGAGCTGAAATACACAAGCTCAACTTGAGAAGCCTTTCACTTTCATGGCATGCAAGAGCAAGCAGGGCACTCATTACTGTTGTTCCATTAGTTATTGCAAGACCCTCTTTTGCTTTCAGTCTGTATGGTTTCAGATTAGCTTTTCTAAGTGCGGTTGCTCCATTGACTAATTTGTCTTTCAAATAAGCTTTTCCCTTGCCAATAAGAACAAGACCGATATGAGCTAACGGACATAAATCACCACTTGCACCAACGCTGCCCTTTGAAGGAACAAACGGGATTACTTCGCTATTAAGTAAATCCAAGAAGCTCCTGATAAGCTCAACGGAAACCCCTGAGTATCCCTTCAAGAGAGTGTTCAGTCGAAGAGCAACTATGGCTTTTACAATTTCCCTTGAATATGGTTCACCTGTTCCCATTGCATGGCTCATTAAGATATTCTCTTGAAGCTTGAGTATGCTTTTCATATTTATTCTCTTGTTTTCCAAGCTTCCAAATCCTGTAGTGATGCCATATATTGTTTCAGAAGATTGTAATGCATCCCTGACAATATTGTGTGATTTCTCTGCCTTCTGGATTGAATATTCATCTATTTCAACACTGGAGTTTCCTGTGCTGATTTTAAACAAATCGCTTATAGTAAGTGAATTACCATCTAGCCTGACAGTATTGGATCTCCCCATAAACTCCTTATTTTTTGATAAGAAAAACCTAACCCTTAAAAACGATAAATCAGTCAAGGCAATTATACTCAAATTTCCTCTTGACTATAAAAGGCTCTTTTATGCTTTGATTTTCAAAGTAGTATTTTACAATATAAGGATGGATGTTATCAATGCATAGAACCATTCCACTTTTTATTACCTTTATTGGCTCACTAGTAATGTTCATACAATATTTTGTTCCAACAGAAGGTTCAACCAAACTATATGAAACAGTACTCGACTGGGAGATAGTCACCGGAACTTTCTTTCTGATAATTGGAATTGAGTCACTCATTACTTATCATTATGGAAAGATAAGAGGCAAGCAGGAAAACTGGCAATACAGCATTGTTACAATACTTGCCTTGCTTGTAATGTCAGTAATTGGACTGGCAGGAGGGATTACTTCTGATCCTAACGAGATGAAGGAAGAAGTAAAATCAATCGCTGTTAAAAATCCATATACTGCAAGAGAAATAATAGAGGTAGGAAAATACTATCCTGAATTGGCAAAAGATATTATTGCTTTATATGACAAGGATGTAAGGTTTGCTGAAAAAGTGCTTGACTTGAGACCTGATTTGGCAAGATTCATGATTGACTTGTGGAGCAAGGATAAGACCAAAGCAAATGAGCTTGTAAAAAAGGCATTATTAGATCCTGAGAGTGTCAAGGAAGAGGTTGGTGAAGTGAAATCATATCCAGCTGCAATAAGCAAGTCACCGATGTTTCAAGACTTCTTCAATTTCATGATTTCTCCAATGTCTGCAACAATGTTCAGCTTGCTTGCATTTTTCATTGCTTCTGCTGCTTACAGATCTTTCAGGGCAAGGAATTTTGACAGTGCAATTCTTCTTGTGGTTGCAGTAATAATGATGCTTGGGAGGATTCCTTTTGGACAGTCAATTTACGGGAAACTCCCTGCATTTACTGAATATATCCTCGAGATACCGAATAATGCCATGAAAAGAGGAATTTCTCTGGGAGTTGGAATGGGAATGCTTGCCACTTCCATTAAAATAATGTTCGGGATTGACAGATCATATCTAGGAGGAGGTGACTAATGGGAAGCAAGGAATTCTGGACAAAAATGATGCATATAGACAGAAAAATTATATATATTCTTATTGCATTATCAGTAATAATACCATTGCTTTTTCCATTTGGCACCAAATCGCATGTAACTCCTCCCACAAAGAGAATTTATGATGAAGTGGAAAAGATGGCTTTGCATGAACAGGGGAGAAAAGGTGTTTTAATGCTCAGTTTTGACTATGATCCAAGCACCTTGCCTGAACTTCAGCCTATGACCTGGGCTATGATAAGGCATGCTTTCAGCAGGAATGTAAAAGTTGTAGGACTTACCTTGTTTCCTGAGGGAGCAGGATTGGTAAAAGCGGCATTTGATTCTCTTTCGAGGGAATACAACAAGAGAGAAGGAATAGACTTCGTGAATCTGGGGTACAAACCAGGAATATCTGCTGTAATCATGTCAATGGGTGAAAGCATTGAAAAGACTTTCCTGCAGGATTATAACAATACTCCGATCAGGGAAATCCCAATGATGAAGAACATAAAGAATTACAATGATGTTGATCTGATAGTGACTTTCTCTGGAACAGGGACTGTTGTAAGCTGGATAACTTATGCTCATGGAAGATATCATATCAATATAGCTACAGGTGTAACTGCAGTCATGGCATCAGATTATTATCCATATCTTCAGACTGGTCAGTTCATAGGTATGCTGGGAGGATTAAAGGGAGCTGCTGAATATGAGAAACTTCTCCTTGAAAGCAAGAATGCAATGGCTAATCCTAAACTTGTTGACTTCAAGCCCACAGCGCAAATTGGCATGGATGCACAAAATATTTCACATCTTGTAATACTGGTGTTTATAATCATAGGTAATCTGGCATATTTCCTGAGTGGACAGGCAAGGAGAAAATAGGATGAGTATTTCATTAAATCCCTGGATCTGGATAGCAGCAATACTTACTATAGCAATTTATTCGTTTTTATATAAGGATAATCCTCTTTATAAATTTGCTGAACACTTGCTTGTAGGATTGACAATAGGATACCTGATTGCAATAGTCTGGTTCCAGTCTTTCATTCCCAAAGTCTGGGTTCCATTAAATCAGGTTGCCTTTTCTCTTCCAAATGGAGGGAATCTTGATATTTTCCTGCTTGACAGTTCATTGAAATCACAATCTATAAAACTCATTTTTACCCACAACTCTGCAAATCTTCTTGTCTTGATTCCGACAATTCTTGGAATCTTAATATTTGCACAGTTTACTCAGAAATACAGATGGCTTGTGAGATTCCCGATATCATTTCTCATGGGAGCCAGCATAGGAATGTCTATACCATTAATAGTAAAAGAGAATATATTAGTTCAGTTGTTTGGTGCAATGACGCCATTTTTCCATGGGGAACATATATCATCCCTTAAGGAGCTTTTCTCAGGAAGCAGTCCCCAGGTTTTTACTGCAGCAATATGGATATCAAACCTGCTACTTTTCATCGGAACAGTAACGACTATAATCTACTTCTTTTTCAGCATGGAACACAAGGGAATAATTGGCAAGACAGCAAGGGTTGGTATCTGGTTTCTGATGGTCGGTTTTGGAGCATCATTCGGATACACAGTCATGGCACGTATTTCACTTTTAATTGGAAGGATACAGTTTTTAATGATGGATTGGTTGGGGATCCATTAACAGGAGGTTAAAATGAAACCATTTGTTTTGTTGATATTGATTGTTTCTTTCTTGGCTTTTTCATGTGGAGGCTCTCCACCACCCCCTCCATCCAAGAAGGATGTAACAAAGAAAGATGTTGCAAAGGATACCAAGACAGATCCCTCAAAGAAAGATGCTTCCAAAAAGGAAGAAGTAGTTATCCCTACCAAGCCAAAGCAACCAGTTATGGATTCCGAAACATTGGCAAAGTTTGCGCCTAAAGTTCCGGAAGCTTTCGCAAATGAAGCTGAATGGATAAGATATTCTGATACGATTGATGGGAATGTTTCATGGGGTTTGTATAAGCTGAAAACAGATCCAAAGGATCAGACAAAACCAAAAGCCTTGATGCAGTTAGACATTACAGATATGAGAAACAGAATGGAAGTGGCAAAGGAATTCACAAAGAAGTACAAGGAATATCCAGCGAAGATGGAGGAAAATGATTATTTGAATCTCTGGGCTGGTAAATTCATGATAAGAGTATCAGGACCGGGTAATGACGTGAAAGAGGAAGAAAAACCTAGATTCAGGAAACAGGAACTTCTGGAGGAGATAATTACTTCCATAGAACTTGATAAATTATCAAAACTTTAGGAGCGGAAATGGCTAATTATCAGTACAAGATACTTGACTGGGACATGATAGACAAATATGTAACAAGATTTTCTGAAAATTTCATTGAGCAGAATATAGAAAGAATGACATTTACCTTCAATCATTTGTCCAATCATGGTTCATGGGAGTTTGTTGAAAGCAGCAAGGACAGAAACAACAAACCTATATTCATTTTCAAGAGATCAGCAGAAGGTGCGTATACGGATTATGAAAAGGAAAGTGATGACATCGGCAAGGAACTTATAGACATAGAGCTTTCATGAGCCTGAGATTAAATGATAATGAAATTCTTGTAAGGAATTTTGCCTTTAACATGGGGCATCTTTCAAAGAATGTATTCTATATTTACAGTAATGCTTCACCTGAAAGCAATAATATGAGTAAATTCGAAAGCAAGATAAACAGTTCTTTCAAGCAAATTGAAGAGCTTAAGCAAGTTAAAATGGAGAATTTCCCTGAGATTTTTCATAATGAAACTGAATATTCAGACTATATAAAAATGCTTGATAACCTTTCCTCATTTCTGAAACAGTTGATAAATGAGGAAGGTTTTCTGCAGGATGATAAAAAAGAAACACTCTGGTATTTTGTCAGGTCAATAAGAAACATGATTTACCATTTCAAGATATATTATAAAGATGAAATGGAAGAAAGTTTCAGCATCTGATATAATTTCTTCTACATTCTCTTGACTTAGACTTAAATCTATGGAACTAAAACCATATGAAATATAGGTTCAAAAGGATTTTCATATACACTCTCATACTTCTGTCTGTCTCAATTGGCATTATGTTTCTTGCAGTCTATTTGCTTTATGCCAATGGTTATTTCAGCAGAAAACTCAATGAAATAGTTACCGATGAAATCAATAAACAGCTGAATGGTTCAATCAAGATCAAGAGCATTGGAGGAAATCTTTACAGGACTTTGGTATTTAATGACATAGAATTATTGAATAAAGATAAAAGGAAAATTGCAGGAATAAAAAAGGCAGGATTTACCATAGATTTGCTGGAATTGATAAGGGAAAAAGCAAGATTCATAGTAATAAAGGATATGCTTATAGAAAATCCGGATTTCGAAATCTATCAATATGAAAATGGCAGCTGGAATTTCGAGAACATATTGAAAGAGAAGAAAACAAAAACAGCTAAATCAAAGCCTTACATAGAAATCCGTGATGCAAAACTGAATGATGGCAGGCTTTTATTCAAGACAAACAAGGATCTTGTATACGATATAAGTAATTTGAACCTGAATTGTGATTTCCAGTTCCTGAATGATAATTTCAAGGTTGAATTCAGGAAAGCATCTTTCGAAGGAAATGGTGTCAGATGCGAAATTGATAAATCAAGATTATACAACGCATTGAAAGGCATAAAAATAGATGCAACAAGATTGATGTTGAATGGTACAGAAGAACTGGAGTTTTCTGCAGATATTTCTAGGGATATTATTTTCAATGTAAATAAGGCTGATATTTCCACAGAAACGGTGGAGAAATTCATGCCATTTTCTCTTGTAATAAAATCTGACAGGGTAAACATGGAAAATGCATCAATAGGATTTATAGAAAAGGAATTCTTCCTTGCTTCGTTTATCAAATCTGAGCAAATTGTCCTTGGGGAAGAGGATTTCAGGAAGGTTGAAGGCAGGATAGAGTTCAGGAATAACAGACTTGAGATATCAGATTTGAATGCAGACTACAGAAATGCAATTTTGAAAAAGGCAAGGTTAGACTTTGATTTCAGTAACAGCATTTTTAGTGGAAATACTGATTTCGAAGAATTTAGTGCCTCGAAGTTTGTTAATATAAAAGGTTTGTCTGGAAAGCAGTATGGTAATATATATTTCAAAACAAAATCCTTTGACAAAGACTCTCTGTCAATCGAATTTGATGGAAATATTCATGGAGGATCCATATATAAACAGAATATCCATTCGGTAACTGCTTCAGGCACATATTATCCCGACAGGATAGCTCTTAAAAGAGCGGACATCAGAATTGCCAATTCAAGAATAAATGCAAGTGGAGACATTTCCTCCAAAAAGGTTAATTTGATTGTCAGAGCTGATAATATTCCCCTCCAGCCTTTCACCAATATGAATGGTATTGCCAGTTTTGCTGGAAAGATGCTTATGCAGGGCAATTACCTGTCTATGGAAGGGCATGGAAAAATAAAAAACTTTGACAGGCAGGGATTGACCATAAGATCCATTGAAGTTCCTCACCTGAATGTAATGAACCTGGACATCAGAAATCCTCTTTTATCTGCTTCTGGAGAACTGAATATAAGGATAAAAGATTTGAAACAGGATACTTATGAAGTATCAAGAGCATCAATTCATTGTGCATTGTCTGCAGGTTTCGTTCAGATCTATGACATGAGAATGGCAGCCAATATCCCTGAAAAAACTGAGCTTATCTTTTCAGGCAAGATGAACTATTCCAGAAACAGCTATTATATGGAGTCTGATTATCTTGAATTCATACATCCCAAAATAGTGGTTAGAAACAATGGCTATCAGAGTGTCTCTCTTGTAAACAAGAAGATAGAAGTTGCAAGAGTCTGTCTCGATATAATGTTTCCTAAAGGTGAAAAACTATCAGAGAATTTCCAACAATCACTTTGTGCAAGAGGATATTATTCCCTTGATGGAACTGATTCGGATCTGACGATTACAGGAAGCAAGCTCGATATAGAGAAAGTGCAACCCTTCCTGCCGATAACCGATCTTGCCATGAAAGGGATAATTGACTGGGAAGCAAAGATAAAAACAAGAAACAGAAAGAACATGCTTGATTTCTCCTTCAAGATTGAAAACCCATCTATAAAAATGAGAACATATACACAAGATGAAGATGAAGAAGGTTATGACAAGCAAGATGCCTTTAACCTGGAGAATACTGGGAGTTTGCCTGTTTCTGCAGACAGCCTTAAAATGTCAGCCAGTTTTGAAATGAAGTATCCTTTCCAGAAAGTGAGTATTGACAAACTACAGGTTTTTCAGAAAGACAAGATTTCAATGATAAAAGGGGATCTGCCTCTTAGCAGGGAAGGCAATATAGATCTTGACTGCGATATAAGTATAGTTGATTCAGATTTGTTGAGTCTGGCAGGTGATCTTTTCTCATTATACAAGGGAAAGCTTAGTTATAAGGGTTCATTAAAAGGCAATTTCAGCAAACCAGAATTTTCTGGAGTGGTTTCTCTGACAGATGCTGAAATATATTTCAGACCAATTGGTACACTCCTGAGCGATTTGCAATTAAGGGGGAAACTTGAAGGAAGCAAGATAGTGTTTGATGGAACAGACAAGTGGGGAAGACCGTATGACATAAGAGCACATGACGAACGGGAGGGAAGAATAGTACTGAATGGATTCATTGATTTCACAAACTTCACTATAAGTGATATAAACATGGACCTGATTGCAAGCAAGATATTCGTCGATATAATACCTGATATTGAGGCAATAGCAGATATTGAAGCTAACTTGCGCAAGAAAGAAGATCAATACTCTCTTGACGGGAGTGTTAACCTCAGGGAGTGTTTCGTTTCGATTCCATTCGGGGAAGAGTCCAAGGAAGAATATGTCAGAGAAGCAGGTCCTCTTGAATACAATCTGATTATTAATGCTCCCCAGAAAGTATGGCTGCATAATGATGAAGCTGATCTAGAGATGTCTCTGGATATGGCAATGCACTGGCAGGAAACAAACATGTTTCTGCTGGGAAATCTTGATGTAATAAGAGGGACATATTATTTATATGGAACTCAGTTCAAGATAATTGAAGGAAGATTGTTTTTCACGAACTCTACTGCTATTGACCCAAGAATGGATATAAAGGCATATACAGTAATCCCTTCAGAAACTTCTGATGGACAGAATACTACAATAACTGCTTACATCACTGGAACTCTAAGTAAACCTGAGCTAAGATTTGAGGTAAGCAATGAGCAATATGAAAAAGCAGATATGACAGAACAGGATATATTGACAATGATAGCACTTCATACAACCATGAAGGAAATGAGAGAAAAAAAGGGATATGAATTATACAAGAAGAGTCTTGAAAGCGGTATAACTTTTGGATCTTTTGCAGCAAGCAGGACACTAACCAGCAAACTGGGTTTGTCAATTTTCTATCTGAAGCCCAATTTCTCTACAGAGAGATCCGTATCAATAAACATAGGAAAATACCTTCTTGGTTCTCTTTATTTGAGTTACAGTCATGGCTTGATGCAGAGCATTGACAGGAGTGCTGAATTAGACTTGATTCTCAATAGAAATCATTCCCTGTATTTCAATTTTTCAAAAAGAAGGGATCCTAAAGAGACAACCACTATTCTTGATGAATATTATATTGGATGGAGGATTTTTTACAGATTCTGATGGGCGTGAAAGAGAAAATTCTGCAGGCAATAAAAGAAGGGAATTCTACTGAGTTAGAAATGCTCCTTAATAAAGATACCTTTTTGGGGCTTTTCAATGCTCCCAGAATTAATTCCCTTTGTTATGATTATGGTAAATCCCTTCTGCATGTTGTATGTGAAAGAGGTACTATTGAGCAGTTCTGGATAGTGATGAGTAAGAATCCGGATATCAATCTGCATGACAAGTATGGCAAATCAACACCATTGCATTATGCTTCAGAAAAAGGCAATCTGGAAATGGTAAAGATACTTATCCAGAAAGGTGCAGACATAAATGCTCTTGATGGTATATCTGAAAGCCCTTTATTTGAGGCAGCTTGTGAAGGTCACTCAAATGTTGTCAGGTATCTGCTCGACAAGGGAGCTGATATAGGCATAAAAGACAATTACGAATCCACGGTTCTTCACCAGGTATGCGCAGTAGGTAACGCAGGAATTGTCAAGTTGCTGCTTGAATACAATGCCAATGTGAATGCAAAAGACAATGAGAATGAGACTCCCTTGCATTATGCTTATTATCAGGGGAAGATGGATGTAGTGAAAATACTTCTTGAAAACGGGGCAGATTCTTCTGCAAGAAACAAGGAAGGATTGCTTCCCGAGGAAATTGGTTTGAAGGGTGATTGATGGAAGGTTTTGAAAAAAGACTGGCTGGCTTTGAAAGATAACAGCATAATTACTCCTGGCAGGATTCGTTCTGCCATTTATACAATATTATTCGCCTTGATAATATATCTGTCTATCACAATATATATTGGTGCAGACAAGATGTGGCTTGCAATAAGGTCATTTCCGGTCATAACCCATTTAATACCATTGATTTTGATTGTATTCATTGGCTGGTTCCTGAGGGCAATAAGATGGAATATTTTCCTGCATACTGCTCAGGAAAACAAGGTTCCTGCATTAAAAAGCTACTGGATATTTTTTGCAAGTTTTTCCCTTACAATAACACCAGGGAAGGCTGGAGAAATAGTAAAAGCAGCATTTCTGAAGGATAAATACTCAATCCCGGTTACAAAAACTGCAGGGATCCTGATGATAGAGAGAATCATGGATTTATTATCAATAATTGTTCTTGCGGCATTTTCATTTCCATTTTTCCTAAGCATGAGTATAAACTCTAATGACAGTTACAATATAATCCTGTCTTTCATAATAAGCTCAATAATAGTTGCAGGTTTTGTTTTATTCATCTTTTTTGAAGGAATTTATACCCCTGTCCTGAACTACATAGGAAAAATTCCTTTTCTTAGTAAACTGTGTTTGAAAATACTTGAGCTCTTGAAAACAGGAAAGGATCTTCTGAATTTGAAGACAATATTAAAGGGAATGGTTTTATCAATAACATCATGGGGGCTGGAGGCAGTTGCATTTTACTGGATAATGAATGGCATGAAGATAAATGGAAGTCTGGAACTTGCGAATTTTGCTTACTCCATAGGTCAGATAATTGGTGCAGTGACATTGACACCTGGAGGAGTTGGAACTGTTGAAACAGGGATGTTTGTTCCTTTGAAAATCGCAGGCATAAAACCCGCAGATGCAGCTCCTGCAATATTGCTTCTGAGGATAGTAACCTTGTGGCTTGCAAGTTTCACGGGATTTTGTTTCATTATACCTCTCATGAAAGGTTTTTCAGCAAAGAATGAACAAGAGAATACTGCTAATTAATCCACCAACTGGTCTGTACAGAAGAGATGACAGATGCCAGAATGCAGTGAAGGATCAGACTGTCAGGGTAATCCTTCCTCCCATGGTTCTGTCATATATTGCTGCATTATACAGGGAAGCAGGTTATACTTGCAAGATAGAAGATTATCCAGCTGAGAATAAAAGCTTCGAGGATCTTAAAGAAGATCTGCTTTCTTTCAAACCTGATATCTTGTACCTTGGGATTACAACTGCAACCATTGAGAAGGATATAGAGGCTGCAAGATTGGCAAAGGAGCTTAATCCGGATATTCTCAACTGCTCATTCGGTTTTTATTTCAGGACTTATGGCATAGAAATAATGGAGAAATATGAAGCTCTTGATATGGTGATATTTTCTGAAGCAGAGGGAGTAGTAAAAGTATTGATTGAAAAAGCGGATCTTTCTGAAGTCAAGGGGATAATATACAGGAAAGAAGGTATAATTGTTAAGAATCCGGATTATCCTGGAACTGAAAATCCTGATATTTTCCCGTTTCCAGCAAGGGATTTGCTGAAGAATGAGTTATATGTGTCTCCTGATAATGGAAAACCGCTTGGTGTAATTACAACAAGCAGAGGCTGCCCTTTCAAATGCATTTTCTGCCCTGCCGGGACATTGACGAACTATAAGGTTTTCCATAGAAGTGCTGAGAATATATTCAATGAAATAAAGGAATGCCATGAGAAATATTCTATAGATGAATTCCTGTTGAATGCAGACACCTTTACTGCAAGGAAAAAGATTGTTCTTGAATTATGCAGGCTTATAAGAGAATCTTCCATGAATATTACATGGGCTGCCAATTCAAGAGTTGACACTGTTGATGAGGAAATGCTGCTTGAAATGAAAAGATCAGGCTGCAAGATGGTAGCATTCGGTATAGAATCAGGTTCCCAGGATATGCTTGACAAGATGAAAAAGGGCATAAGGAAGGAACAGGCTAGAAATGCAATTGCTCTCTGCAGGAAGGCTGGATTACTGAGTCACACATTTTATATAATCGGATTGCCCTGGGAAACAAGGGAAACACTTTCTGAAACATTAAATTTCGTAAGGGAAATTGATGCCGACTTTTTTGATTTCAATGTAGCTTATCCGCTTCCAGGAACTGAGCTATTCGAGATTGCAAAGAAGGACAATCTGTTTGATGAGAGTAAACTCAGGGAAAGCAGTTATGCAACTTCCCAGATACACTCTTATAAACTTAGTTCGGATGAACTTATCAAGTTCAGGAAAAATGCATTACTGAGACTTTATCTTCGTCCATCATACATTATAAAAACATTGAAAAGAGTTCTGTTCAAGCCAGCTGAGCTTAAAAGATATATATCTTTCGGTTTCAAGAGATTGAGGCAGCTATTCTAAGCTGCCTTTCATATTTATTTCAAAGGTGGTTTGCCTATGAATGCAACAAGGCGACCAAGTATCTTGAATTCCTCAAAATTGAGTTTCTCTACAAGTGGAATGGTATCCTTGGATCTTGGCAGAGAAGTCAGTACAACCTTGGTTTTTATTCTTCTCAGTATCCTTATTGTGCTGTCCTTGTCATCAAGATAGAAAAGTCCAATTTCACCTTCTTCAAGATTGTCTGTTGCTTCGAATATTGCAAGATCCCCTGGAATTATCCTGTCAGACAATGATGAATCGCTAAGGTAAAGAGCGAAGTATTCAGAGCTTTCCCTTACAAGAGGCAGCCATGTCTTGTCAACAACGCAGTGACGATTATGTTCCCATGGATACTTTACTGACAGGAACTCATCAATCCTGTTGTATAAGGGCAAGCGCAGCAATGAAGGGCTTGATTGATAACTTGCCTGGGGGGCAGAAATCCTTGGAATGCCTTCAACATTGTAAACAAATTCTGGAAGTTCAACCAGTGACTGGAATAAATTGTCTGAGAGATTGAGCAAGACATCAAGATCCATGAGATTTATGCAGGCACGAAGATAATCAAGCTTGCTTTTTGCAATCTGGAAATTATCAGCATCTATCCTGTTTTCAGAAAGCCCTTTCTCTAAAAGCTTGAAAATTCCCTTATGAACTTTTTCAACGCTCTTTTTCTGGGGCTTGATTTTTTGATGACGCCATGCTGAATAACGTTGTGGAGGTATGTCTATCATCAAAGCAAAATCAGTCTGATTCATTCCCATCAAGTTATGATACTCTTTCACCAGATCAAGGTACTTTTTCCAGTTATACAGTACAAATGAAAACAATGGCATAACTTTCTTCCTTTTTTAAGTATGAATAAAAACGAAAGTACTTTTTAAATGACTATCAATCTTGTCAAGGAATTTTCTATAATAAATTTATTTTATATAGTTTTTTTATTTACAATACAT
>JAFGND010000051.1 GCA_016927185.1 Candidatus Coatesiibacteriota bacterium | reverse complement strand
ATAGATTGTCAAGGATTTTATTCTCTTTTTTTAATCTAGCCCCCCAAAGATTGGTGAATTGACTGCAGAAGAAATTTTATTACTGATAAGTATTACTTGCTGAATAAACGCTGCACTTTTGTTGTAACGGGATTCTTGAAAATGGTTTCTGTTTTATTGTTAACCAGCCATCAATACTGCTTTCCTGAAATCAAAGATGTCCAAAACAAGAAGTGGCAGACCATCATCCTGTATTGTAGCTGAAGACACTCCCTTAACTGGATTGAAATAATGATCTATCTTCATTATGTAGATTTTTCTTTCATCAAGTATCTTATCAACTATTATTCCGAATATACTGTCGCCAGTATCCAGGATTATCAAACCGCATTCTTCCCTTTTCATGCTCTTAAGGGTAAGCACATATGAACCTTCTATGCAGAATATCTTGTTGCCTTCAGCATCAATATCATAATGATAACCATTTCTCTCAGGTACAAGTAAAGACCTCTTGACAAGGACAATCCTCTTTATATGGGTTATTGGTATTGCAAAATCCTGACCTCCAATATTTACTATAACAGCCCTTATTAATGCTATAGTAAGAGGTATTGTTATTGTAAATCTGGTAAATTTGTCTGTTTCTGATTGAAGCTCTATTATACCATTTATATCATGTATGGATTTTATTACTGAACTGAGACCATATCCCCTTCCTGCATAAAGGTTTACATCTTCCTTCGTGGAGAAGCCTGGATGAGAAAGAATATCAAGGATTGACATATTGGTATCGAAACCTTCAATTATTCGCTGCTTGATAGCTTTTTCCTTGATTTTCTGTTCATCAATTCCCCTTCCATCATCCTCAACAGTTATTATTACCTTGTCTTTCTGCCCTTCTGCACTAACTATTACCTTGCCTTCCTCGCTTTTTCCATTCTTGATGCGTTCTTCAGGACTTTCTATCCCATGAGTTATTGCATTAGTGATAAGATGAACAAGATTTGAGATGCATTCCATGTGGGTTTGATCTATCAATGTTTCCTTGCCATGCTCTTCAAGTTTCATTTTCTTTTTCTCAGATTCTACCACCTGTCTTACCCTGTAATGATATTGCTCGAAAACCGTTCCAATAGATACCAGCCTGACCTCAAGCAGATTGTCATATATTTCCTCGAGAAGTATATCCAGCTTATGAATATGAGAATCAAGCTTGTGATTATTTAGCTCTGCAATTATATTGAAAATCCTGTTCTTCTCTATTATTGCTTCAGATATCTTGTCAGTTATCTTGTTTATTTCCTTGGATTCAATCTGGAGCTTAGTAGTATCTGAAGGCTTCAATTCTTTCAATTCAGAAAATCTCACTTCAACTACATCTGGAAGTGCTTTTATTCTTGTAATGCATTCTGTAAGAGAATCATTGGTCTGAATAGTAAGCCTGAATTCAGTAATCTGGTTTTTGAAAAGTATTTTCTCCGAAGGTTCAATATTAATTATCTTTCCCCATTCCTTGCATCTATTCAGTATCACTTGAATTCTGGCAGCAGGGAAATTGCAATTCTTGTTAAGACTTATTACTAGTCGCAACTGGTTTTTTTCGACAGTCTCTTCAGCAGGAGCTGACTTGAAAACCTCTTCTTCCTCTGCCGGAATATCTTCCTGCTTTTCGATTTCCTCGAACTGGTTGGTTATATTTATATTTTCCTCTTCAATAAGCTGATAAAGAAGCTTGGCTTTGTAATCCTGAAGGAAAGAAAGATCATTCTTGTATTCCTCGATTATATCGAAGGTCTGATAAATGGGATTCAGCTTTGATCTGACATCTATTTTTTCAGAGTATTTTATAAGGTTAACAATATAATCCTCTATCTTGTGAGCCAGTTCACCAACAACTGAGAAACCTGCTGCATGAGAATTTCCTTTTATTGTATGGAAATTCCTCATGAGAGTTGTGAACTGCTCCTTGATATTCCTGTTATGCTCAATATCAGTAAGTGCAGTATGAATATTTGTTAACAATTGATTAAGCTCTTTGTAAAAAAGCTTCATTATTTCGCTATTAGGAACCATAATTCCCTAAAAATCAGGATAATATTGAATTAATTGAGGAAAGTACTTTCTCTGCCTGGAAAGGCTTGATAATAAACTCTTTTGCACCAGCATTGAGGGCTTCAAGAACAAGCGGTTGCTGACCAAGTGCGCTGCACATAATGACTTTTGCATTGGAATCATATTTCATGATTTCCTTGACTGCTTCTATTCCATCCATATCAGGCATTACAATGTCCATAAGCACTACGACAGGCTTATGCTTCTTGTATTGCTCTATCGCTTCCCTTCCATTGGAAGCTTCAGCAACAACAGTATACCCTCCGTTTGTAAGGATGTCCTTCAGCAGGGCACGCATAAATATCGCGTCATCAACAATCAATACTTTATTATTCATGCTTTTTTTAAAATATTAAGTAATCCCAATTTGAAAATATAAAGGAATTTTGTAAATAGAATTTTATTTTTGAGAAACTTTTTTTTGAAATATTCTGAGGTGATATTCATACAAGTATTTATCTTGACACAGTCCTCTTGCTTTTTTCTTTTGTTGATATGAAAATTTCAAAGCTAAACAAAATCATTAAGACGGGGTTCTTCCTGTTATTCTTGTTTCTTGCATTTTTCAGTTTGTCAGAAAAAAGCAACTGGTTTGGATTGAACCTTTATTTCAGGACTAATCCCCTTGACTGGCTGATTGTCTTCATTTCAAACAGGGCTTTGAATTTCAAATATTTCTTCCCATCCATAATTTTCATTTTACTCACTTTCGTATTCGGTCGTTTTTTCTGCGGATATGTCTGTCCGCTTGGTAACCTTATAGATATTTCTGACTGGATATGGATAAAAAGGCTGAGAAAGTCAGTCAAGATACCAAGGTTTGTTTTTGCATTAAGATGGATAAATCTGCTTGTTCTTATTGGAGCTTCTATTTATGGTGTTTCCCTGCTGTTTCTGATTGAACCAATGTCACTAATAACAAGGTTCATGACTACGTCAGTAACAGGACCTTTGAAGCATCTGGCAAAATCAATGCAGGACTGGTTAAGCTTCATGCTGCCTGAAAAATGGACTCTCCTTAATATTGACGTACCCTATTATCATCTAGCAGTATATAACCTGGCGGCGATAATCATTATCATTCTCTTGAGTCTTCTTGCCGAGAGATTCTGGTGCAGATATTTATGTCCGCTTGGTTTGCTGTATGAACTAATGGCAAAATTCAGCTTGTTCAGGATGAAAGTGGTTGAAAATTGCCCTCACTGCAAAGTCTGCATGAAGAATTGCCCTGTTGCAAATGACAGAACCTCCCAGGAAGAAATCCCGCATGAGGAATGCATTCTTTGTTTCAATTGTATTGACAGTTGCCCCACAAAAGGCATTTCATATAAATTCATGCCCGGAATTGACAAGAAAAGATTGAGACCTAATTACGGGCTGGAAAGACGTGATTGCATATTATATGCAGGAGTTGGTTTCGCAATCGCATGGATATCAAAAGGTGATGCCAGCTCCAATTTCAGAAAAATAGTGAGACCACCAGGAGCCATTCCTGAAAAGGAATTCCTGGAAAAATGCATAAGATGTGGTGCATGCATGAAAGCATGTCCAAGTCATTGTCTTCAGCCTGCCTTCCTTCAGGAAGGTATTCCTGCAATGGGAACTCCATTCATAGATGGTTATATAGCAGGCTGCACTCCCGAATGTAACTTGTGCGGACAAGTCTGTCCCACTGGTGCTTTGAGAAAGCTCCCTCTTGAAGAAAAGCAATTTGCTAAGATGGGAATGGTGGAGGTAGACAAAAGCAGATGTCTTGCATGGGCACATGGAAAAGAGTGCCTGATGTGTGATGAGATATGCCCTTATAATGCCATTTACAGGGATACTGAGATTATAGATGGAAAGAGTGTTCCTGTCTTTCATGTTGTAGAGGATGTTTGCATGGGATGCGGATTATGTGCAGCAAAATGTGCAAAGGACGGAGCAAGGGCATTGAAACTATATCCTCTTGGTGAATTGAGAAAATCCAAAGGCTCCTATATAACCAAGCACGTCAAGGATTTGAGGGAAAAGATTAATGACATGGACAATTTTTCTGCAAAGCAGGATGACAAAAGTCCTCAACAAAAAACCAATACTGATAATCTGTTTCAGGAAGTACCCGAAGATCTTAAATAGAAACCGAAAAAATCCCTATTTTTCGCCGCTTAGAATAAGGGTGAATCTAGCCTCATTCTGGACAAGTTCACCTGAAATTTGCTTCCATGGTATCTTGCCAAGAACCTGACCGGCAACTGGAATATTCTCTGATAATTTGGTAAGTGTTTCCACTTCAACTAAACAGCAGGCAATATTCTTGCCTTTCATCTTGTCAGGTAATGATTTCCTGGATGAAGATTTTCCCTGATTTGCGCTTTTAACAACAAGAGTGCTGTCCTTCAATGAAACCATGCCCTTGTAACTTCCATATGAAAACAGGACTGAGTTGGGATCATCCTTTGAAGGTCCTCCCAGCTCTATCTGAATATCGTATTTATCCTTTGTCTTGAGACTAAGTTTCTGTATTTCATTCAAGGTTTTCTGCATGTCATCTGGTTCTTTGAGTTTTATTAAAAGCACGATCTGATTGAGTATTGGGTTTTTCAATACAGATTGCATATTCTGCCCAGAAAGAATTAAATTCATCATATTTTGGGTATAGTTTCCTTCAGAACCGGATTTTGGAGCCAGGAGTGCAAGAGAAATACCTTCCGATTTCTGGATTATTTCAGGAGCGAAAGAGGAAAAAGGTTTTATAACTTTTGCCCCAATCAGTAATGGAAGAAGGTTCTCTGCGATTGCTGTAGGAATGCCAGTTCTTATCAAGACAAGAGGTGAATCTGGAAGAAGATTTGAAATATCCCATTCTATCTGGGAACCTGAAGTATACTGGTTTACTAAAGGAGAAGGTTCTACTTCAAGCTGTGCAAAAGCGAAATCTGTCTGTTGAGTATTTACACTCAGAAGAAATGACTTTCCCTTGAAAGGAAGATTTTCCATCTCCTTCAGTTTGGCTTTGGGAATGTCAATATAAAGCAGAAATTCAGGGATTTTTTCCTTTATCTCTTTCACTACCGAGGGAAAAGCCTTCCTGAAATCAGTTGGCAATGTCAATGCTAACTGTGAAGCAATATCAGGTCTGCTTTCTGAAAGCAGAAGAAAATTGTCCTGAAAAGCTGCAAAAATGTCCTTTCCTTGCAGTTTGAAAATATTATCAGTCGATTTCTCATTCTTGTCTTTTTTAGATTTAATGAAAGATTCAGCCTTTTTTCTGTCTTCAATCTGGAAGAAAAATATGGATTTTCCTGATGGCAGATAAACCAGGCCAACAGGTTTGTCCTGGGAAAAACCATTTTCAGGTTTGGATAGAAGCATTATCAGTTCCCTGATAACGCCTCCATCAAAATCCAGTTTTTCAGGCTTTAGTGCAATAAAGATCTCCAGTATGTTTTTTGCTTTTGACAAGCTGGAAATCCTTGCAATTGCTGCTGAATTAGCAGGAATAATATCCTCAAGAGACCTGTTCTTGACAGATGCCGTACAGCTCAATATGAAGAATATCAATCCTGCAAAAAGCAGTTTTTTTCTGATTATTTTGATCCTCCTGCAACCTTTATAATATCGAACAATGGCAAGTACATTGCTATAACCATTCCACCGATAAGTACACCTAATGCCACTATGATAATAGGTTCAAGGATGGACATTATACCGCTTACGGCAGTATCAACTTCATCATCGTAGAAATCTGCCACCTTGTTTAACATTTCGTCCAGGTTACCAGTCTGTTCTCCAACTTCTATCATCTGAATAACCATTGGAGGGAAAACTCTTGTTTTCTCAAGCGGTGCAGCAATTGTCTGACCTTCTGAGATCGAAATTCTTGCTGAAAGGATGGCATCACCTATTACCCTGTTTCCAGTTGTTTTTGAAGTCACTATTAATCCCTCTATAATAGGCACTCCTGAATTAAGAAGTGTCCCAAGTGTTCTTGTGAATCTTGCCACAGCTATTTTCTTGATAATATCACCGAATACTGGTGCCTTCAATTTCAAGCCATCCAGGACTTTCTCTCCCTGATCCGTTTTTTTGTAGGCTCGCAATGCAAGAAATACGCCTGCAATGATACTTAAGATAAGCCACCAGTAGCCTCTCAATACATCAGCCATGAAAACCACAATTCTTGTCGGCAAAGGCAATTTTGCTCCAAATCCTGCAAACATTGTGGCAAATATTGGGATGATGAACAAAAGCATGAAAGAGGTTGCTCCAATGGCAACGAAAGTAATAACAACAGGATACATCATTGCTGCAAACACTTTTCTTCTCAACTGATCAGATTTTTCAAGGAATAATGCCAGACGGTGAAGAATCTGATCCAGAATACCTCCAGCTTCTCCTGCTTTCACCATATTAATATAAAGATCATTGAAAATATTCTTGAATTTGGCTAAAGCCTCTGCAAGTGTTGAACCTTTTTCAACTTCCTGGTTGATTTTTGCTATGGCTTTCTGGAATGATTCTTTTTCAGCCTGCTTGCTCAGGATATTAAGGCACTGATCCAGAGGCAATCCTGCATTAATCATTGTAGAAAACTGTCTTGTAAAAATAGCCAGGTCCTTTACGGAAACTGATCCCCCCCTGCCGAACGGAAGCCTCAGTTCTGCAGGTTTCTTTCTTACACTTATTATTTTTAATTTCCTTCTTCTTAGCGCAGCAATTACTTGTTCTTCACTATCAGCTTCCATCTCAGCAGTAATCTCTTTTCCCGCTGCGTTGATCCCTTTCCAGATATAAACTTGCATCATCCACCTCCTCTATTTCTGTTTCTGACTTTCAATTATCATTCTTTCAAGTTCATCAGGTATCGTAGAATATATCATAGCACTTTCGTACGAAATCTTTCCTTCAGTATACATCCTGAACAAGCATTGGTTCAATGTCTGCATTCCGTACTTCTGTCCTGCCTGCATCATGCCGTAGATTTGATGTACTTTCTCTTCACGGACAGCTGCTCTTATTGCAGGAGTAACAACCATAAGTTCTGCAGCAAGAGTTCTTCCCTTTCCATTTGCCCTTCTTATGAGCTGCTGGCATATGACAGCCTCGAGAACGAAGGCTAGCTGAGAACGTACCTGTCCTTGTTGTTCTGCCGGGAAGGAGTCAATCAAACGGTTGATTGTTTCTGCAGTAGAATTCGTATGCAATGTTGCAAATGTCAAATGCCCTGTTTCTGCTACAGTAAGAGCCACTTTCATGGTTTCTATATCACGCATCTCTCCTATCAGCACAACATCAGGATCCTGACGCAGAACATATTTCAAGGCATTACCAAAAGAATCAGTATCTGCACCTACTTCTCTTTGATTAACCATGGCTTTCCTGTGCTTGAAAACATATTCAATAGGATCTTCCACAGTTATTATATGCTCAGGTCTTTCATTGTTTATCATGTCAAGCATGGAAGCCAGGGTAGTAGTTTTTCCTGAACCAGTAGGACCGGTAACCAGAATCAGGCCTTTTTTCTTTCTGCATAGTTTGGGAACAACATCAGGAAGGCCTAACTCCTTGAAGGTTAGGATTTCATAAGGGATTGTTCTCATTGCTGCTGCTACACAGCCACGCTGCAGAAAAACATTGCATCTGAATCTGCTTACCCCTTTTAGACCGAATGACAAGTCCAGTTCTTTATGGGTTTCGAATCTCTTTTTCTGGTCTTCTGTAAGTATAGAGTATATCAATCTCTGTGTCATTGCAGGACTCAGTTCTTCATATTCTGTTCTTACAAGCTCACCATCAATTCTGTATATTGGAGGAGCTCCCGCAGTTATATGAAGGTCAGTTGATTTCTTGCCAACCATTTCCTCCAAAAGCTCATGAATAGTAATCATTCTATCCCCCCTTAATCTGAAGCAGTTACACGTTTAACTTCTTCAAGTGTTGTAATTCCATCAACCATTTTTAATATTGCATCTCCGCGCAGGGTTATCATGCCCTGATCAGTAGCTAATTTCTTTATGGACTGAGTAGATTTCTTCTCTAAAATCAGTTCCCTGACTTCATTGGTTATACTCATAACTTCATATATTCCAATACGTCCCTTGTATCCGGTATTATTGCATTTGGAACATCCCTTGCCTTTGTAAAGTGTTATGTCTCTGTAATCATTGGGATTCATATCCAGTTCTTCGAATTTCTCATCTTTATATGTAACCTTTTCCTTGCATCTTGGACAGATTTTCTTCACAAGTCTTTGTGCCATAATCAATCTTGTTGCAGATGATACAAGGAATGGTTGAATTCCCATATCAATAAGCCTGTGTATAGTAGAAGGTGCATCATTAGTATGAATTGTGGAAAGAACCAGATGTCCTGTCAGGGATGCCTTTATAGCTATTGCCGCAGTTTCATGGTCACGTATTTCTCCAACCATAATTATATTAGGATCCTGACGCAGCATTGCACGTAATGTATTTGCAAAATCAAGTCCAATTTCCTCATGTATCTGCACCTGATTGAGTCCATCAAGATGGTATTCAATAGGATCTTCAGCAGTCATGATATGGACTGTTTCCTTGTTCAATCTAGAGAGTGCTGAATACAGAGTTGTTGTCTTGCCAGATCCTGTAGGGCCTGTAACCAATACAATGCCGAAAGGACTTTCAATAGCTTTTATGAATCTGTCAAGCGAAGCTTTAGGGAATCCAAGTACTGTCAAATCAAAACTCAAGGATCCCTTGTCAAGAATACGCATTACAATTTTTTCGCCGGCAAGGACAGGAACAGCACTTACGCGAAGGTCTATTGTTCTTCCCTGTACATTTATTTTTATACGCCCATCCTGGCATACACGCTTTTCTGCTATATTCATTTCACTCATGATCTTTATGCGCGAGATAATTGCATTTTTAAGACTCATTGGTGGATGCATTACATCATGACATGCTCCATCAATCCTGTATCTTACTACAAATTCCTTCTCGAAAGGTTCAACATGAATATCTGAAGCCTCTCTCTTGACTGCCTCTGAAATGATATCATTAACGAGCTTTATGACAGGAGCATCATTGATTGCCTGTGATACCTCACTTTCAGAAAGTCCGTCATCACCTTCATCTACAACTTCAACCTCACCTTCATCAGATTCAATCTCATTTATAACTTTTGTAAGAACAGTATTTACATCATAATATTCTTTCAAAGCTCTTGTTAATGTTGTTTCAGGACATACAAGGGGCTTTACCCTGTATCCTGTAACAAACTCGATATCATCTATTGCATGAATATTGAAAGGATCTATCATTGCCACTTCCAGTATCTTCCCTTTCCTTGCTACGGGAACGACTTGATGCTTTTGTGCAACTTCAGCAGGTATTACGCTTAAAGTATCTGAGGGAAGAATTATGTTGGAAAGATTTATGGATGGAAGATTATATTGCTGACCAAGAGCTTTTGCAATATCATCTTCAGTAGCAAAACCAAAACGAATGAGCGTATATCCAATTCTTCCTCCTGATTTTCTCTGTTCAGAAAGGGCAACTTCCAACTGCTTGTCAGTTATTATCCCGGATTCAACTAACATTTGTCCTAGACGCACTTTGACCTCCTAAACTGACATGGTTTCTCTCATGACTTCTTCAAGAGTTGTCTGGCCTGCCTTGAACTTCAAGACAGCGTCGTCATGAAGATTAATCATACCATCTTTCTTGGCCTGTTTCTCGAGCTCGAATGTTGTTGCTCCAGCCAATATCATTTCACTCATTACGTCACCTATTGACATTGCCTCGAATATTCCAACTCTTCCCCTGTAACCAGTATGATTGCAATAATCACAGCCCGTTCCCTGTAATGGAGTGACATTCTCCATTTCATCAGGATTAATACCTGCTTCCTTGTAGGATTCTGCATGAATCTTGACAGGAGCAGCACATTTTGTGCATACTTTTCTGAGCAAACGCTGTGAAACAACCATTTTCAATGATGATGCCAGGAGGAATGGTTCAACACCTAAATCAACAAGACGGTTAACCGTGCTTGGGGCATCATTTGTATGTGATGTGGAGAATACTAAGTGACCTGTCAATGCTGCACGTATTGCAATGGCTGCAGTTTCAAGGTCACGGACTTCTCCAACCATTATTATATCGGGATCCTGACGCAGGAAGGCACGTAATGCACTTGCAAAAGTGAGTCCCACATTTTCATTTACCTGCACCTGATTGATTCCTCTCAGGTTGAACTCCACAGGATCTTCAGCAGTCATTATGTTTTCAGAAACCTTGTTCAATTCAGTTATTGCTGAATAGAGGGTTGTAGTCTTGCCACAACCTGTTGGACCAGTAACCAGAATTATCCCATAGGGAAGCGTGATAACTCTCTTGAAAGTATCCAATGCATGATCATTGAATCCAAGGGTTGTCATATCCAGGCTTACCTGTGAACGGTCCAGAATACGTATTTCAAGTTTTTCCCCGAACATTGTTGGAATTGTAGCCACACGCAAGTCAATAGTCTTGTTTTGCACCTTGATCTTCACGCGACCATCCTGCGGTAGATGCTTCACAGCAATATCTAGTTTTGCCATGATCTTCACGCGGGAAACTATTGCATTCTTGAGTTTAAGTGGTGGTTTCATCATTTCGTACAAAACACCATCTATTCTATATCTTACTCTAAGGAATTTTTCATAAGGCTCTACATGAATATCTGATGCTCTTTTCATTACTGCCTCGCTAATCATGGTATTGACAAGCTTGACAACTGGTGCATCAGCCAGAGCATCGTCTCCAAGCGCTCCTTCATCTTCTTCCATTTCTGACTGGTCTTCTTCCTCGCTTTCAAGGAATTCAATTTCCTCTTCACTCTCTATATCCTTCATGACTTCAGCCAGACTGACATTCACTTTATAATATTTAAGTATTGCTTTTGCAATAGAGTTTTCTGGTGCTACAACAGGAATAATATCAAAGCCTGTTATGAAACTTAAATCATTGACCTGATCAAGTTGATGAGGATTAACCATTGCTACCTTGAGCATTCTTCCCCTGCGCTCGTAAGGAACAACCTGGAATCGCTGGGCTATCTCAGCAGGGACAAGTTTCAAGATTTCAGGAGCGATGTTTATTTTTGTCAGATCAACGTACTCAGTATTGTGTTGTTCTCCAAGAACTTGTGCCAGTTTTTCAGGAGTGATCACTCCCATTTCAAGAAGGTGATAACCTAATTTCCCTCCAGAGGAGGTTTGTCTTGTAAGAGCTTCTTGAAGTTGCTTCTCCGTGATCAGATTTTTTGAAAGGAGCAATTCACCTATTAGTTTTTTCATTAAGAGTCCCTTTCTAACTTTTTAATTAACTACAATATACTAATATCAAAAAAATTAATCAGTTACCAAATTTTATTAATGCAAAATATTAACACAAGTCAATTATCGTACAATCTAAAAAAAGGTCAATAAAAAAAGCATTAGCAAACATATCCTAAATAATGTTTTCTAAAGCCTTCAACAGCAGCTCATTTTGCTTTCTTGTTCCAAGAGATATTCTCAGATGATTAGGCAAGCCATAATTCGCTACTGGACGTACAATTATTCCTTTTTTTAACAAGTCATTATATACTTTTTTTGTGTCCGTTGTAAATTCAACCAGAAGGAAGTTCGTTACTGATGGAACATATTTCAAACCCAGTTTCTTGAGACTTTCTTCCATGAAGATTCTTTCAGCCTTGTTCAAGTAAATTACCTTTTTTATATGCTCCTGATCTTTCAAAGCTGCAAGAGCTGCTTCCTGGGCAATTATTGTCAGATTGAAGGGATTTCTTATCTTGTCAAGACTGACTACCAATTCAGGATGACATAAACCGTAACCAACTCTCATTCCTGCCAGACCGTATGCCTTCGAGAAAGTCCTGAGTATCATTACCTGCCTGTTTTCCCTTAAATATCTCAAAGTATCTATTTGATCCTCAGCATATTCGTAATAAGCTTCATCGAAAACAACTATCAGATTATCATCCACTGCATTCATTATCTTCTTTATTCCCTCATTGTTTATAAAGGTTCCGGTTGGGTTGTTGGGATTTGCAATATACAATATTCTTGTTCTTGATGATATTCTTGAAATTATCTCATCTACATCATATGCATACCCGGGAGTTGTCGGGACTATGTTTTCCAATGCATTAACTTTCTTGGCTGCTATTTGAGCCATCAGGAATGTCTTGTCAGATGTCAGAAGCTCGGTATCCTTATTGAGAAATGCAAATGCCAATAAATCAATAAGTTCAACAGAGCCACTTCCAACAATAACATTCTCGAATGGCAAGCCATAGAAATCGGCTATACTTTTTCTCAAATAAAAGCTAGTCCCATCTGGATAAAGCCAGCTTTCATTTATTGCTGAAGCAGCAGCCTCCTTGGCTTTGTCAGAGCAGCCATAGGGGCTCTCATTGGAAGCCAGTTTTATGAAATCGCCTTCGATACCAAGTTCTCGTCTCACTTCGCTTATAGGTTTACCAGGAATATAAACAGGAATGCTTTCAAGATGCTTGTTTTCGAATTTACTAGCTTTCATCTTTGATCCTTTCTTCAGGAATGTATTCCAATCAACTATCTTTTATTTTTTGAATAGAATTCAAATGCTGTAATTCTTGTCAATTAGAAATGAAATCAAGATAGAATAAAATCAACAATTTATGCTATCAAGCAAGAGAAAGGCTTTTGCAATTACCTCGTCAATGTCCAGTTTTTTCATGCAATAATTATAATCTGGGGAATTGCAAAGGCTCTCATCACAAGTCTTTCTGCACATAGCATCAAGGCAAATGAAATGTCCAGTATCCTTGTAAGGGCTTGTTTCATAAGGTTTTGAAGGACCGAAAATGCCAAGCACCTTTTTTGTCCCTGAAAAAGTTGCGAGATGCATTGCTGCACTATCATTTCCTATAAACAAATCCCCAAGCGAAAGCAATGCACCAAGTTGAGGCAAACTTGTCTTGCCGGCAAGATTGAGGAAATTAACATGCGATATCTGCATGGAGTCACTACCTAAACCTACTCCTACAATCTTATGATTATCAACAAGTAATGCGTCTGTTAGTCTTTCAAATTTCTCCTTCTGCCATGTTTTCAGGGGTAATCTTGCACCTGGATGAATAAAAACAAGCTTGTCATTATTAGTTAAATCAAGCTTTTCAAGGAAGCTTCTTGCTTCTTCAATTTCTTCATTCCTGTATCTTATATTTATACTCGTATCTGGTTGATTAGCATTGAGTTGAGTAAGCAGTGCTGAATGAAAATCCACCTTATGGGTAATTGCCTTGATTGGCAGTTTATAATCAAGTGCCCAGGCTCCTCCCCCAATTCTGAAAGAGACTCTGGTTTTTGAATTACTTAAAAGCAGGAAAAAAAGTATGTTTCTTATATCTCCTCTCAAATCCACCAGAAGGTCATATTTCTCTTTTCTTACCTTTTTCAGGACTTTAAAATAATCTTTCCATCTGCCATTTTTGTAAAACCATGGTACATCAAAAGATAGAATATTATCAAAATGTGTTCTCCCCTCCAGTACCTCTTTTGAGGCGTTTGAAGTAACAAAATCAATCCTTGCTTGTGGGAACTTCTCTCTGATGGGCTTTAAAAGGGGTAAACACATAAGAACATCTCCAATATAAGCAAGCCTTAAAAGAAGTATTTTTTCAGGAGTCCGCTTGTATTCACTTAATGGGGGAGCCTCCTTAAGAAAACGGTAAAAGAGATTATCTGTAAGTCTTACTTTCTTGAGTTTTCCAGGATTTATAATCTTGTATTCTATTTCAGATTCAGAAAGATTTGTTTTCAGATTCAAGTTTATACCCAGTATTTGTTATACCATTTCCTGAAATTGCCAATAGTATCTGATTGACCATGTCCAGGATAGAAACGGAGATTATCATCAAGAGTCAGTATGCATTTTTCTATTGAATTGACAAGTTCAGTCTCAGAACCTTGAGGTAAATCGGTTCTTCCAATACCCTGACAGAATATAGTATCTCCGCTGAACAGGAAACCGTTTCTTTCCGACAGAAGTATTATTGAACCTGGAGAATGCCCGGGAGTTGTTTTTACAACAAGGGCATCATCACCCAGCATGATTTCTTCACCTTCTTCAAGGGTTTTCGAAATCTCGCTTATTCTGACTCCTGTCCCGATAAACGGTGATAAACTCAGGCTTGAGTTTATTATAAGCTGTAACTCGTTTTGGTGACATGCAATCTGCGTTTTCAATTTGTCCTTGAAATAGTCTGCACCTGTGATATGATCCCAATGACCATGAGTGAATACAATAAGCTTCAGTTTAAGGTTATTTTTTGCGATGAAGTTTAGCACTTCCAAAGAAGCATCTGCAGGATCTATCAGTACTGCATCCCTGCTTTCCCTGCTGTAACAGATATAGCAATTTGTTTCGATTGGTCCTAAAATGAATACCTTAACGTCTAGTTTTTTCATCTGATTTCTCTTTTTTCTTTATCTGGTCTCTCAATATTGCTGCTTCTTCGTAATCTTCTTCCTTTATGGCTCTTGCCAAACGCTGCTTCAAGTAAAGCATTTCATCAATTTCGTTGATATTCAATATATTCTCATTATGGCTTGAAACTCCATGAATCTCAATAAGCATTTTTCTTATCTCGTCCTTGAATACTTCATAACAAGAAGGACAACCTACTTTTTTTGTTCTGTAGATTTCATCTATTGCTGTATCACAAAATGAACAGTTTTTTCTCATTTTTTCTGCCATATTGGAAGTTTGTTGTTTAACACAATCTCTTCAGCAAGTTCTCTCACTTCAGTTCCGGTTGCACAGGACAATGCTTTCTGGAGATTTCTTTCGATTCCTTTTATGTCAACCTGGGAAACATATTCCTTTATTGATCCAACAAGCTTTGGGGATACAGAGAAATCCCTTAATCCCATTGCAAGCAAAAGCCAGATTACCCATGGATCTGAAGCCATTTCCCCGCACATAGATATTTCTATGCCTGCTTTCAATGCTGCCTGTATGGAAAGATATATCAATTTCAGAATAGCAGGATTGAGTGGATCATAGAGATATGCTACCTTTTTGTTAACCCTGTTCACTGCAAGGGAATACTGTATCAGGTCATTTGTTCCAATACTGAAGAAATCGCACATCCTGGCAAGATGATCTGCGAGCATTACAGCAGAAGGAACTTCAATCATTATCCCGACTTTCAAATTCGAATTGAAGGGAATCTGGTTGGTCATAAGCTGGTTTTTTGCCTCATTAAGCATTTCCAATGCCTGCTTCAATTCATTAACTTCAGAAATCAGTGGAAACATCATTTTCACATTAAGTGAATATGCCGCCCTTAAAATTGCCTTGAGCTGGGACATGAATATCTGAGGTTCATGAAGGCAGAATCTTATTGCCCTCAGTCCTAAAACATCCTCTTTCTCTACCTCAGCGAAATCATCATAATGCAGGAATTTGTCGCCTCCCAGATCCAGAGTCCTTATTGTAACTGGTTTTGGATACATTCTGGAGGCAATTTCCCTGTAAACAAGATACTGCTCGTCTTCGGAAATCTTTCCATTTCTTGACATGAAAAGGAATTCAGTCCTGTACAATCCAATTCCTTCTGCACCGAATCGCACCAGCTCATTCACTTCCTGGGGAATTTCAATATTTGCCAGTATATTTATCTTTTCCCTGTCTCTTGTTAATGCAGGTTTCCTTGCAATTGCGATAATTCTTTTTTCCTGCTGCTTCTGGGCACTTCTTCTCTTGTCATAATCCTTTAATGTTTCACTGTCAGGATCATAAATCACAACTCCATCAACACCATCAATCAGAAGCCTGTCACCAGGTGAGCATTCTTCTGCAATTCCTTCAAGACCTACTACTGCAGGAATAGTCAATGCCCTTGCTATAATTGCGGTGTGAGAAGTCCATGATCCAACCTCTGTTGCAAAACCTATTATATGCCTTGTCTGGAGCTTTGAAATGAAGGATGGAGGAAGTTCATGTGCTATAATTACAACATCCTCCTTGATGTTCTCCAGGAAAGTGTATTCATCTGCACCCATGAAATTCTGAATCAGTCTTCTCCCGACATCCTGCAAATCAGTTGCCCTTTCCTTGAAGTACTGATTATCCATCTTCTTGAAAATATTGACCTGTTCCTTTAACTGAATTGAAAAGAGATATTCGATATTGGTATTTTCGTGCTGGGCTTTCTTTATGACTTCACCAATGAAAACAGGATCGTCCAGCAGGCGAAGATGTCCGATGAAAATATCATTACCATAGTCCATCATCTGCTGACGTATTTTAAGAAGATCCTCTCTGGTCTTTCTTATTGCTTCCTTGAATAGTTCAATATTCTCCCTGCTCTCCTCTTTTGTAAGCTTCTTGTAGCGCATCCTCAGCATATCTACTTCGAGAAGATAAATATTCCCAATTGCTATTCCGGGAGAAACTCCTATACCTTTATATATCTTCAATTTCTACTTCTCTCCAAATCCGTTTTCAATCAAGGTTTTCAACCCAATTATTGCCTTCTCTTCATCCTCGCCCATAGCTCTCACTATTATTTTTGCCTTATATTCAAGAACAAGCATTACAATATTGAGAAGGCTCTTTGCATTTGCTTTTATTCCATTGAATTCTATCTCTATTTCAGAGCTGTACTTGCTTGCTTCATCAACAAGCATCGCTGCAGGTCTCATGTGTATTCCAAGCTTGTTCGGAATTACTAATTCAATTTCTTTCATGCAAGGTTTGTTCCCCAGAATTAGTGCTTTATGTAAAGAAATTTGTTTAATCACTGGCACTTATCAAGAACCCTTTCTGCAATTGACTTTTTTCTTATAGTATATTTGGAATTTCCCCTGGCACGCTTCAGGTATGTTTCACAAGATTTCTGGCTGTATTTCATTTCTTCAATTGCCATTCTTGTGTCCATCTCAAGCAATGCAAGGAGCGTATAGAAGAACGGAAATCGCTTCCATTTGCCATCTCCCAGTCTGCATTTCTTGAGAATTTCAAGTCCTGCTTCAAGCCTTTTCCCAGGTTCATTAAGTCCACCAGCTGCAAGATGCCTCCATAAGGATACAGTGCAAATCCCGCAGCAATAAGTCCCGAACAAGTCATGATTTTCTCTTGCATAAGTGAGTTTCTTTATCATGTTATTGGTTGCTTTCTTAAGTGCTTCTTGAACCTTTTCATTGCTAGAATTGATAAGAATCAAAACTCTGCAAGCTTCTTCACCAAGAATATGTCCGGTTGCAGCTTTTGTACTAATCCTGTCTCCTGCAAACAAGGTAATCGGGGATGATAAATCCTGTTCGGTTGGAGCAAACATTCCTGCATAGGAATCTGGAAGCCCCCTGCGTGAAGCAATCCACATCGCTGTTTCTTCCTTTTCCTTGCCTGTCAATGTTTTGCTGAAAAAAACTGCTTCATTGAAAGCATCAATTGTTTCTGCAAGACTTTCCTTATTCAGTATTGTCATTTTTCCTCCATTCACTTTTGATAATTTTTCCAGACTTGTCATAAAAGAACTTCCTTTTCCATAAGCTCTTTTTTATGCAGTCCTGGCTTTCATAGAGAGTTGAGAGCTCAGGAACAAGGGAATTCTTCCTGTATGTAAAAATCTCTATTCCATATATTTTTGATGGGTTAGTATAATAAATCTTTTTCTCAAGCAGATTGTTCCTGTAATAATATTCCCATATGCAGACACCAACTTCTGTCATGAATAATTTACCTTCGTCATTCACTAAAGTAAGCATTGTAATCCTGTCTTTCTCTGTCTTGAAGAATCTCGTGAAATTGCCCGTTTTCTTTATCAATATATATCTTGTTTCACCATTCTGCCTGTATAACTTTGTGTAATCCTTGCAGCCTATTATTACATGCTTGGATTTCAGTTTCTTGACCCATCCAGAGACATCAGGTTTCGTGAACTCAAGTTTCAAGAAATCCTCAGCTTCATGATATGAAACATCACCACTAAAGCTTTTCAGACCGGTGAAAACTGAGAACAGATTTGTATCCAGCATGCCTGGTTTGTCATCAGGATAAGTATCGCTTGTTGAATATTGCAATAGCATTAATAGTAAAAATGTGACCAAATTCTACTCCTTTTCAATCCATTCCTTCACTTTCTTCAGCTCTTCTTCTAAAACTGCATGAGCTCCATCAAAATCTGAGAAAATCAGATCCTTGTAACCTGCTTTCTTGAGATTTTCGTATGCTTCCAGTGCAACCTTCGGATCCACAACATTATCCTTCTTGCCGTGACTTATGAAAGTTCTCAGTTCTTTAGCTTCATTTATCTTCTCTGCTCCCAGGTATTCCTTATCAAGCCAGCCGCCAAAGCAGATAATTCCCTTGTACAGCTCATGGTTTCTTATCCCGATTTTATAGGCCTGGGAGCAGCCCTGGGAGAAACCGAGAAGATATATATTGGAAATTTTGTATTTCTTTTTCAATTCCCTGGTCAGATTAACAATATATTCTTCTGTCATTTCATCGGACTGCTTGTTCAGAACTTTGTCAACAGAAAGCACTGACCAGCTATATCCTGTTTCTGAACCGAGATTGAATGCATAAGGTGCTCTTGCGCAGACAAATATGAATTGCGGATTCTTGAACTTAGTCCATGTTTTCATGAAGTTTTCAGGCGAGCTTCCGAATCCATGCAATCCAATTACAAGATCATACTTCTTTTCCTTCTTGTAGTCAGTTGGAAACTGCATGAGAACCTGAAGGAAACTTGATGCCTTGAAAGGGATTCTCTTCCCTGACAATTCCTCCTTTTCCTTTGCAATCTGCGAAAGCTTGTTGAAAACTGAATCAAAGGCAGCATTTCCCCTGACCTTATCGAAATCACTGTCCCTTCTTATATGCTCTATATCATCAAAACCTGCTTTCACTGCTCTTTTGAGATACATTGCAGCAAGCTCAGCCTTGCCAAGAAGCCCGTAGCAGCAAGCAAGATTGTATATGTTTCCTCCGTCATTTATCTTGTATTTCAGCATATGCAAATAAGCTCTTGCCGCATTTTCATAATCAGCTTTCTGGTAGAGACTGAATGCCTTGCTTTCCAGTTCCTTGATGTTGATATCAAGAAAGTCACCTGCATTTTCAGCAAAGATATCAATTCTGGATACTTCAGAAGGTGTTTCCTCTGAACAAAGAAATGATACTGTAAAAAGCAAAATCAGAACTATTTTGTACATATTTCTCCTTTGAAATTACTATCTGTTTTTGATGATTGCATTACAAAAAATGTCAACCAATTTTCTTCATTGATTGATTTCCGTTGCTTTCATACTTGATTAACAACTCCTGTTTCAAAACTTCAGCCAATACTGACTTCATTGAAGCAGGAAAAAACTAACATATTTCATGCGTCACACATAATATAAGGATAAAATACAAATTTGTCAAGGTAAAAAATTAATTTCTTAAAAAAGGTAGCTATTCTTACTATAAAAGTAGTTAAAAGTATATAAAAGTAGTAACTTTTATGCCTTATTTTTTATAATTATAAATAAAATAGTATTCCCGGACATTGATAAGGAGAGCATAGTAGAATTTTACCTTTTATAATT
>JAFGND010000050.1 GCA_016927185.1 Candidatus Coatesiibacteriota bacterium | reverse complement strand
GCTTCTTGTTGCAGTATCTTACTAAAGATATGCAATTTGAATCCCCATTCAGGCTTATTATGCTTTCCTTTTTTATACTCTCTGACAAGTGACTGTTTAGTAAAGATGATCCCTGCAAAGAGATTTCTTTGAACAAGTGAAAATCTTCGGTGAAATAAACTCTCGGAAATGATAGATTTAGAAGTGTAGAGAATTTCTTTCTGAATCTGTTTGAATGAAGAATAGCATAAATATATGAAAAAATTTCATAATCATTTATCTCATTTTTGAATTCTTTGTTTAACCTGTTTTTGAAATTCTCATTTATGTTTGAAGATTTAGTTGAATTGTCAATAATGAAAAGAGGTGCAATAAAACTCCATGTTGAGAAAAATCCACCATCTACAGGATGTTTTGAAACAAATATTGAATTGTATTCATCTGCTTCGTAGAATGTTCTTGTGAATACCAGTCCAATATTATCCTTATTTTTGAAATTTTTCATTACATTATATCTGGGATAAGCGACAAATCTCTTAGAGTTCGATTCAAGATAAGTATATCTGAAATCAAAAGGTCTATATGATACCATAGTTATTAAGTCTTTCCTTATATTTGTTTTCAGGAGATTTTCCCTTACTGACGAGTATTTCCAGTCTCTTCCATCTGGAGGCAGTATGTATCTTGAAGCAAAATCTGATCTTTCATATTTCATTATATCAATGAGTACTTTTACAAGAGATTCTTTTTCATATTGTATCGCGATTGCATCTCTTTTAGTCTGGATGCCACTGCAATAAGTTTTAAAAATGCTATCCAGTGCATCATATTTACTGTATTCTGATATAATGCTGGGTTTTGACAAGGATGTGAAGGAATTGATTGCAAAAGTGTTTTTCTCGCCCATTTTTTTCTCACATTGTCTTGAAATCTTCAATTTAACCCATTTTGTATTTTCTATTCCATGGTTTTCAAGAAAGTCCAGTTTACTTTGTCTTGCTCCGGTAAGTTCTGAATAAAACAATCCCTTCTTGTTGCTTTTGCTCTTTATGAAGAAAGCGATACAAACTCCTGACTTTATATTGAATATATTCTCATCATTAGCATTTCTAAAGCTTCTGTTATTTCCTTTCAGATTCATTATGTAGATTGTATCATAAAAATGGGCGAGTTGCTTTCTCATCTTCTTGAAAGTGACACCAGACAGAAAAGTGTTGTTAACAACTATTCCGGCAATTCCTGTCTTTGCCTTGTTCATGCAGAATTGAATATAACTTATGAATTTTACATAATCATCATCGAGATTGATTTTCTTCTCAGTATCAGGTTTGTAATCTTTAATCAGATTGTTTATCCATTCATTGCGGTTTTTTGACTTGTTATTATATGGTGGATTACCAAGAATAATCAGTATATCATCTCTCAAAGGATTTAGCCTCTCTTTTTTTCCATCAAGTGTATCTTTCAGATATATTCCTGATCCTTCACCTGTTTGCATATCTATCAAGAGTTTACTGATTTCATAAACAGAAATAAAAAAAGAAGCTGGCATTGATTCATATGCAATGAAATTAACTCTTGAAACATTCCTGTTCTTCAATTTTCCAACCAACTCAGAAAGGAAGCTGCCTGTTCCTGCTGCAAAATCAAAAAATAGATTTCTGCAGTCAGCTAGTCCTTCCTTAATATCTAGTTCATTTATCAACAGATAATCGATTCCCTTTATAATGTATCTGATCACCTGATGAGGAGTGAAATATACTCCTCTTTTCTTTCTTTTGCAGGAAGAGAGTTTTTCAAGTAATTTCTCATATAAGAATTGATCATAAGCGATTTCCATTGATTTGCATTCCTTGATTTCTTCTTTGAAAGCATCAAGTAGTCTGCATAATCCAGCTGGATATTTACTTCTGGAAAAAATGCGAAGGCTTCCCTGTTCAAATTCATCAGTTTCCGGTTTATTAAGATACCTGTCTAATTCTATATATATAATAGCCTGTGAAAGATTATCTATGAATTCTTTGGAAGTTATTTCAACATTTTTCATGGTATCTTGTAGATAGAACGAAATACTGTCATGGAATTCATTCCCAGCATGCTTTTTTAAATACTTTTCAAGATAATCTGCAGTTTTTTGAGTATAAAAGGACATTTTTTCCAGAAGAAAGTTGTTATATCTGGCCATAATCTACTTGAATAAATCATTCAATATTATGTCAAGATAAGTATTTCCCTTAATAAAGGATGGTTTTACTTGCTCATTTTTTAATAATCTGCAGGTATGGCTATATGGAAAAAGAAAACAGAAGAGAAGTCCTTGTCCCTCCATTTCCAACAGTTTTTTTCAAAGAGCTAAAAGATGAACTGTATGAAATACGTTATGAGCTTATGAAATGGAAAGATAGTGGTGAAAGAATAGGCATATTCACTCATGACGATGGGGATGGGATTTGTTCAGCAGAGATTCTTAGATGTTTTTTTGATAAAAGCCTGGTTTATATACCTGACAGAAGGCAAGTAAATTATGGTTTTTCTAGAGAAATTGCTGATTTGCTGATTTCACAAGGCATATCCAGATTGATAATAGCAGATAATGCCTTGAAATCTATTGATGGAATATCTTATGCAAGGAATAAAGGAATTTCTGTAATACTCATAGATCATCACATGCCAGGAAGGGAGTTGCCAGAAGCGAATATTTTGTATAATCCCCAGATTGAAGGGCATTTTTATCTGAAAAACCAATGCGCAGCTGCATTGTGTTATATAATTGTTGCACCAATCTGTAATCCAGCATTTTATGAGAAAATTCTATGTCTGGCTGCAATGGGAACTCAATCTGATTATATTCCACACCTTGGACTTGCAAGAAGCATTCTTTATCATGGCTTCCTGTTGTTTCCAAAGATATATTCGATTATATGGAATGCACTGGAGGAAAATCTCCTCCAAGAAAAATGGTATCAAACAATCAGAATAATCAATTTTCTAAGGGGAACAGATGGTAAACACTATGGATACGATCTTCTTAAAAATCCTGTTGATAATTTTTCATTTATATCGATGGCAGTAAAAGGATTAGAAGATCAGGAAACAGAAATAGAGAAGATAATGTCTATAGCTGAAATTCATGATAATTATATAATTGGTGACTTTGAGTTACTTGAAGTTGAAAAAGTGGGACTTGTTGCAAGCAGATTACTCAGGAAGCATGGGAAATTATCTATTGTTATTGGAAAGCAGGGTAGGGGAGAAATAAGGAGCTTGCCTGGTTTTTCTTGCACGGATTTTCTTGAATTGTTCAGGGATCATTTCTCTTCCTATGGTGGGCATTTGAATGCTGCTGGTTTTTCTCTAAAAGACAATTTGAAGAAGGATTTCAAGGAAGTATGTGATCAGATTCTAATTGAAAAGGAAATACCCGAATCAAGCAGAAATGAGCCGGAATATATTCTGTCTCCAGAGGAATATCTTGAGATTAAACCTTCCTTTGTCTGTTCCATGCCATATGGAAATTCAAACCCAGTACCTTACATAAGGATAATGAAAGGTAATTATATTGAAAAAGTATTCCGGGAAGTAAAAGGATTTGAAGAAAAAAGGATTGAAATAGAGAACAATCTTGAAAGACAAGGCTTCATTGAGGTGTTCTTTCATGGAGATGGATTGATATTTGCAGGAAACTAGAATGCAGAAAGTAATTATACCAAATTTCATAAAGAGGATTTTGTTCGGTTTTCCTAATGAAAGCTTGTTTATGTCAGGAATTGCTTGTATAGGCTTATTGAATGATGCTGAAAAATTCGGGATAAAGGATATATTGCATGAAGACAGGACTTTGCTTTTCAGAGGAACATTTCCATCCTTCATCTTTCTTATCCCAAGAAGGCATAAAAAAACAAATCATTACATGCATTCAGTAGTAATTCCCAAAGAATATACTGAAACCAAAAGAAGCATGGATTTTCAGATGCTTATAAGAAGCGGAATTCAATTTATTGATAGAAGATGCTCACTCAATAAAAGATTAAGAAAAGCAGTATTCACAATAGAAAATCTGAGTATTGATATATACCGAAAAAGACTTCATGATCCCTTTGATTCTCTGGATTCTGCAAGAAGAGGATTTCTGGAAACTTTCCCAGGTTGTAAAACTAATCCTTTTCTTGAAAACCCAGTTGCCATTCTAAGAGGGATTTCATATGCATCTAATCTTGGACTGTCTTTTAGCGAAGACTTAATGAAACTGATGATGGAAGCTTCATTTAAAATAAAGACTATTGAAAAGACTTTATTAAGAAGGGAGTTACTGTTCATGTTTTCATCACCTGATCTTCGAAAAACATGGGAACTCCTTAAGCAAACAGGGATTCTTGAAAATCTTATCCCGGAATTGCATCTCTCAATTGGAGTTTCTCAGAATGCATTTCATGAGGATGATATAGCTGAACATTCTTTAAAGTCAGCTATGGGAATTTCATATAAAATGCCTTTCTTGAGAATTGTTGCACTATTACACGATGCAGCAAAGACAGAAACGAAATCATTCGATGAAGATAGGCAGGATTATATATTCTATGGGCATGATCAGATGGGAGCCAAACTTGCATATTCAAGATTAAAGGAACTTGGATTTTCAGCACTTCATGCAAGAACTGCTTCAAATTTAATAAGAGAGCATATGTTTAACATCAATCCTGATGTGAAATTGAACGCAATTAAAAGGCTTAGAGAGAGGCTTTTTCCAGCTAGTTTGAAGCAATTCGTCATTCTAAAGGTTGCTGATGAAAAAGCAATTGATAAGAGCAATACTATCAGGCAGGAAACGAGGCATTTAATTGAATTTATAATGGAAATTGAAAAGGAGGAAAGAAAATGCCATTTGAGAGATCTGGCAGTAAATGGAAGGGATTTATTGAAATTGGGGATAGAAAAAGGTCCGATGATGCAGATAATACTTCAGGATCTTCTCAGCTATGTAGAGAAATTTCCTTTAAAGAACAGAAGAGGAAATCTACTCAAATATATAAAATTGCATTTTTTGCAGTGATCCTGACTCTGATTTCCTGTTATGAAATGACCGTGGATACTGCAATGCTTAAACTTACTTCAACTGATACAGCAACAAAAGAGGAAGCAGAGAGAGTATTGCTGAAACATGCTGATATTTCAACTCCTTTGCTTCTTAATGCAATAATAGAAGATGAATATAGCATAGCAACAAGAGTGACTTATATAAGGTTTCTTGGTAAACTTCAACCTGAAGAAGGAGTTCCTCAATTGGTAGCTTTGCTTGTAAAGACTGAAATAGATTCAATAAGAGATGCAGTGAAACAGACTCTTGTAGAATATGGTGTCAATGCAGTTCCTTTCCTCATAAAAAGCCTTGATACTGACAGGATTACTAAATATGGATATGTAATTGAAATATTGTCAAGACAGGGTAAGGAAACAATCCCACTGCTTATCAAGACAACTAATGCTGAAAATGCAAGAATAAGACTTGGAAGTTACCAGGTATTATACAGAAAATCACCTTTTGATGAAAATCTCAGGAAGGCTTTGTATAGCGGTTTGAAAGATAGCGAACCTGAGATAAAAGCATATTCACTAATTGGATTGGCAAAAGATCCAAAGGAAGAAGCTTGGCATACTGTACAAAAATTCATGGAAAAAGAGAAAGACAAGGAAATAATAGGGGTTTACAGGATTGCTGATGTTATTCATAAAAACAGAGAGAATTATGATCCTGCGCTTCTTGAAATTTACCTGAATGACAATGATCCTCTTGTTTATAGAGTAGCTTTTGCCATACTCAAAGAGTCTAAAAACAAACTTCCGCTTGTAGATATTGCAAAAAAAGTACTACCTGATTCCACGAAACCTGAATCACAAGCAAAAGCTATCAGATTCATAGGAATGGCTATTGATACCTTGTCTGTTTCTATTATCAAGCAATACACAAGAAACAGCAATCAGCTTGTCAAGCTTGCTGCGATTGATGTTCTACGAGAGCATATGCTTTATTATCAGAAGCTTGATCTCTTTCTGGATTTGCTTACTGAAGATAATGACAAGGTTATTCAGGACAAATTGAAGGAATATCTGAAAGACATGATACAAATAGAGCACTGGAAGAAAGCAGAACCTATTAAAAAAGAAGATCCTGCCGAGAAGATTAATCTTTATATGAAAGCACCTGAAAAGAAGGTTAAATAGGAAACTGTATCTGAACAGGTTTGGGGCTGTGAATTCTTAGCACAGCAGCTTCACTGCTTCCAATATTTATCCATCCATGCAATACGGACAGGCTTATCTGTACAAGATCACCTTCTTTTGCCTCAATCTGCTTTTCACCTATATTGAATGAGACAAGTCCCTTCACAATGAAGCAGAATTCTTCATTTATAGGATGCCTGTGCAGGTTAATCCTCCAGCCAACTGGTAGATTGACAACAAAAATAGACAGATACCTGTAATCACAAAGAAAGCTGTTAACATCAACAATCCCGTGTGGTCCTATAAATTGGTCTTTGAGATTTATCTGAACAGAATCAGGCATGCTAACGAATTGTCTGAAATCTCTTGGATTTGCATTGCACAAGGGGCAATTTGTAGGTGGACTAGCTTTCCCGAAATCAAATCCGCAAATCTTGCATTTCCAGGTTATTTGCATGTTTATTCCTTGTATGCTACAGCTGTTATCTCAATCAATGAATTCTTGGGCAGAGCTTTTACTGCAACAGTTGTTCTTGTCGGTTTTGATTTGCTGAAAAACTCTCCGAATATCTCATTGAATGAACTGAAATCTGCCATATCTGCCAGATATACTGTTGTCTGGATAACACTTTCAAGTTTGAGATTTACTTCACTCAGTACAGCTTCAATATTTTTCAATACCTGAACAGTCTGTTCTTTGATTCCACCTTCAATCATATTACCGGTAGCTGGAATAACAGGCAATTGCCCAGAACAAAAAACAAAATTATCACATACTATTGCCTGATTATAAGGTCCTATTGCTTTGGGAGCTTTTTCCGAATTAATAATTATCTTGCTCATTTTTATCCTTTCTTTTTAACGCTCTTTTTATCTTATCTGGAGTAGCTGGGGGATTTGTTATTAGAATTCCGCATGCATCTTCAATTGCATTTATTATTGCTGGAGCTGTAGGAAGCATTGCAGGTTCACCAATTCCCGAAAGACCAACGTGATCATCAAAATTTTTTGGAAGCGGATCATCCACGAATACAACCTGAATATCTGGCATTTCTTCTGGATATATATATCCATGCTGCTTGAGAAGAGTGGTCATGGGGATATTGCTGGAATCAACATAAAACTGCTCTCTTAATGCCATTCCAAGCCCCATTGCAATTCCACCAGTTATCTGGCCATATGCTTTCTCTGGAGATGCTATCTTACCTAGTCTATATAATGCAGCTATCCTGTGCACTGTGACTCTTCCCTTTTCAGGATTTACACTCAGATCAGCTATTTGAAGACCGAAAGTATATCTTGCATAAGCTTTTCCTTCAGAAGTGTTTGTTGGAATAAGGTCAGTTTTCA
The DNA here is from genome assembly GCA_016927185.1 of Candidatus Coatesiibacteriota bacterium. Classification (GTDB taxonomy): domain Bacteria; phylum JAFGND01; class JAFGND01; order JAFGND01; family JAFGND01; genus JAFGND01. The sequence continues at coordinate 23,386 of JAFGND010000050.1, read as the reverse complement.
TTTGATGACGTCTCTGCACCCGCAAAACCACTCCTTTCTTCCTGGCTATTGATGCCAGCTGTCCATATGTCAATCTAAGCCCAGTCTCTCCATGGAAACCTCTTGCATGTAGTTTTCCTCTTCCGAAGTACTCGCATACCATTTCCTGGAGAGCTACAAGAGCTTTCAGGAGTGCATTGACAATAACAACTGTCACTCTTGAAGATACTGAACTGCCACTATCAGGACAATACATCGTATCCCCAAGAATTATCTTTACTTGATCCGCTTTCAGTCCGATTTTTTTCTCTATTTCATTCAGGATTACTGATCGTATGCCCTGACCGAAATCTACTATTCCGCATCTTACTATTAGTGTTCCTGTTTCATCAATTTCGAGGATTATGCTTGAAATATCAGGAATTCCTCCTCCATATCCAATACCATAATGGCACCACGCCACACCTATACCTCTGTCTTTTTCTGCTGATACCTCATCTTTCCAGTGTTTGTATATGTTTTCCCCTTCTGTCCATAGTTTAGAAGAATCTGTACCAGGAAGAACTTGATCCGTTGCATGTCTCTTGTTGCTGGTAAGTCTGTATTTCATCCTGAATTCGAATGGATCATATCCAAGTTCCTTAGCCAGGTAATTGATGAAAACTTCAGTTCCAAGACACATTTGAGTTGCACCAAATCCACGAAATGCTCCTGAAAATGCAGTATTTGAATAAATCATTTTCCCGTCAACCCTTACTCTTTCCCAGCTATAAGGTCCTGAAGCATGCACAACAGCTTTTCTGAGGATATTTGGTGCCCATGATAAATAGGGTCCTGTGTCAGCCATTATATTTACCGAAAGTGATTTAACTTCGTTCAAAGTCACCCCTGCAGTGAAGTCCATATGAAAAGGATGTCTCTTGGTATTAACCCTGAATTCCTCTGCTCTGCTGTAAGTCATCCTGCATATTCTTCCAGTTTTCACTGCAGCTAGTGCCACAAAAAATGGTGCTGTTGTATCTTCTCTCCTGCCAAAAGCTCCACCAATAGCTACCTGTTTAAATCTAATAGTATCTTTTTTTCTGTTCAGTATCTTGGAAAGAAGCATCTGATCAAAAAAGACATTTTGAGATGGGGCAATTACAGTTAGAATTCCATTCTTCTCGAAAGCTACTGCAGATTCAAGTTCCAGCGTCAAATGATCAACCATCTGGGAATTGATTGATAATTTATACTCTTTTGTAACTCCAATGTCACCTTTAAGATGAGGATAAACAAGGAATCTTTCTTCAGCAACTTGATAATCAGTATTATCGCTTTGCAATGGGTTGGATAAGGGCTCTAAGGGCTCTATTGCTGGGATAATAGCATTGCAGCCCATTCGTGCAGTTTCCCTGTTTTTTGCAATAACAAGAGCTAATGCATCTCCTGCATAATTAATCTCCTTATCTACCAGCAGTGGCCTGTCCATTTTCAATCTTCCGAAATATTTCTCTCCAGGAATATCCTTATAAGTCAGTACATCCATTACGCCTGGTATTGAAAGTGCTAAATCCTTTCTTATTCCTCTTAAAATCCCTCTTGCTACTGGACTTCTTAGTACGGCTACATGAAGAGCCAGTGGAGGAGCAACATCGGCTGAATATAAAAGCAATCCTGTAACTTTCGCCATTTCATACGGGGAAATCTTTGGCATATCCTCGATATAAGGAAGCTCAAGGATAGCGTTCTTTATTGGCAGATAACCTGTGCATCTACAGAAGTGGTTTTTCAGTACTTTATCTATATCCTGGGGAGTCGGTCTCAGTTTCTGTGCCAGAAGTGAGGTTAACTCCATTATTGTTCCTGAAGCACAATGTCCGCACTGGAATACTTCTTTTGCCGCGAGAACTTGTTGCAGCTTTGTTATCGGTTTCAATCCTTCAATTGTAGTAACCGATTGACCATTGACATCTGATAGCTTCAGTTTGCAAGCTCGTTGAGGTTTTCCTGAAACAAGTATTGTGCAGGCACCGCATTCACCAGTATCACAACCTTGTTTAGTTCCTTTAAGCATTGCTATTTCTCTTATGAAATAAAGCAGATTCATTTCATCATCGAAATATGCTGTCGGAGTCCCATTCAATAAGAATACGCCTGTCATTTTATTTTCAAGTGTTTACCTGTTTTCCTGTTGCGGACAACTTGTATTTCTGCCAAAATAGATAAAGCAATTTCTTCTGGAGAACCTCCCCCTAAATCAAGACCGATTGGGGCGAAAATTTTTTCCATTTCTTCTTCCTTATAGCCAATGTTCATAAGATTCTTTTTTGTGTCTGTTACCTTCTTGTTGCTACCTATCATTCCTATATAAAGCGGATTTCTTTTAAGGATTATTTTAAGAGCTTCTTCATCAAGCTTATGTCCTCTAGTTGCTATTACAACATAGCTTTCATCAATTATGGGATCATTCATCAGGAAATCCTGCCAGTTTTCCTTAATATGCTTGAGAGGTTTTACTGCCAGGTTATTTTCAGTAATATCCCTGTCATCAATAATGATTACTGAATACCCAAGAATGTCTGCTTGTCTATGCACTGCCTGTCCTACATGTCCTCCTCCCACAATGACCAGTATTGGCGATGAGCCAAAATATAGAAAGAAGCATTCGACATAACCGCCACAAATCATGTCTGTTCCAGTTCCCTTTCCAAAACCCAAATCGAACTTTTTTTTGCCGGATGTATTTTTCGCCAGGAATTCCATGGAGGCTTCTCTTGCCAATAACTCCAGGGTTCCTCCACCAATAGTACCTTCCTGTTCGCCATTTATGTTTATAATCATGCTTGTTCCAGGTTCTCTTGGTGTTTCTCCTTTTATCTCAGTTATTGAGACAAGCATGAATGGAATGTTACTTTTTTTCCATTCTAAAGCTTTATCTAGCATCTATTTCCCTTAATTTCGATTGAGTGTTGATATTGCAGTGTATGAACTCATCTTCAATATCCACTGTTTCTTTAACAATATTTGTATTTTTGAAAACTTCGTAAAGAGGAATATTTTTCTCCATCTTCATAATGATTTTCGAAACTTTCCTGGAAAATATGAATGGATGGCCTTTTCTGTTTTCAAAATACGGTGAAAAGATGTCAGCTTTTATCCCTGTTGTCATATAAAGCAGTTTCTCTATAGTTGTTTTTTTTACAAGAGGGAAATCAACTGGCCATACTAGATAATAGTCAAATTGCCTGTTTTTTTCTATTGCTAGCCTCAAGCTGTCAATCTGCTTCGAATTATTGTCTGTTTGAAGAATTATTGAATAAGTTGAAAGATTGATTTTTTCAGAGATCTCCTTGATAGAATCTTCTTCTATTACAATTACTGTCTTTACATTTTTAAGATTCTTTAGTTTACCAAGGATTATATTAAGGAAATATTCATTCCTGTAAACTGCTAATGCCTTTGAATAATGAAATCTCTGGCTTTTTCCCCCTGATAATACTACAGCAAGTGCTTTTATACTGGTGGCCATAATGCAAGCAAGGTAGTAAAAACTCTCTCTGGTGTCAATGATTTCATGCAGTTGAAATGTTTCTGAGGGCAGCGAGATAATCCATGCAAACTGCATGGCCTGCATGGCAAATCCTCTTCGAGAATTGTCACCTTGTTTCCAAATGGGAAAAATCCCAGACACATATGAGTACCACCTGCAAGGAATACAATCTGTTTCTTAAATGCCCAGGCAATATGAGTAAGTCCTGAATCACCTCCCAGGACAATATCTGCTTCATTTATACCTTGTGCAATTTTATAAAGTGGAAGTGGATGCATGAAAATACCCGAAGTACCAAGAGACTTAATATAAAGCAGCAATTCCTTGTCAGGATTTCCACCAACGAAGACAACGCTCTTGTTTATCTGCTTAAGCATATTAGTCAGTTTTACATAGTACTCAGGTAACCATCTTTTAGTATACCTTCCTGAACCTGCCAGGATGACAAGATTTGATCCTGAAGGAAGCAGCTTCTCGGCTGGGAAATCTGGAACTAGCAACGGTGGAATCAGAATACTGTCTCTTGGTATCAACCATGCTCGTTCAGCAGCATGGTAATATTTCTTTATAGTGTGCGAGGTGTCTAATTTGCTGAGAGATCCTATATGGAAATGCCTTTTCAGTCCTTCCTTTTTATATATATATTTCTTTCTTGGTCTTGAAAGCATGCTTATGAGTATGGAAGTGGGATTTTCTTGAAGATCAAGCATTATATCTATTTTCCTTTTAGCTAATCTTGAAGAAAGGTTTATAATTGAGTTGGTTTTATAAGGAGCTTTTAGGTATTCAAATTGTATCTTCTTGGGGAAGATTTTCTCGAGATCCTTGTATTCCTCCCTGGTTACGAAAAGTATATCATCATAGGGAAGGTTTTTCTGGAGATGTTGAAGCAAGGATGTTGTTAACACAATATCTCCAAGTTTCTTTAATCTTAATAAAGCAATTTGTGCCATTATAAAGCGAAAAGCCCTTTTGCAAGGGCTTTTTTTTATTTGTATCTTTTCAAGCCTTTTAAGTCAATAACCTTGAGAAAAGAAACAAGTTTCTGGGTTTTCTGGAAATCATTACGTTCTTCACTTGCCTCAACACGTACTTCAAATTTGCCGGCAAGCAGTTCAATCCATTGATTCTTGGCAGTTCTTCCAGGATAACCTGCAACTCTTTTCTTGGAATATGCCTTGAACCACTCTGCAGGTTTATCACCATGATATACAATATGACCAAAGAGTACAAGATCCCCTGATTCTTTGTCTTTAAGATAAAATGTAAGATTAGACTGTGATAAATCCTTTTCAAGACGGTAGTTCTTGTAAATCTTGTTGTTGTTAATGTCAGCAAAGAATTGAGATAATTCTCTTGCAATTGGGGCGCCTTGTCTGTTGTAATCATCATAGTTTTTTGGTTGATTGGCTTCTTTCATTTGTTGTATCTGGGCAGCAAGATTATCAACCCTGCTTTTCAAGGCATCCAGGTCAGCATTGTTGTTCATATTGTTAACGCGCTGCTCCAGTACTTGAATATTGTTATTCATCTTCTTGATATCTTCCCTTGCTTCTTTATCAGCACATCCCATAACCATTATTAGGGCAAATCCTAATATAATCCAGCTAAGTGCTTTCATTCTTTCCTCCTGAATTAAATAAATTAAGTAGACTACCTGGCAAGTTTTAGAAGCTTGAGAAAAAAATCAAGAGAAAAATTAAAAAATGTTAACGACTCTCAAATAATTTCAAAATTGAACGAATGCTGGAGATTTCCGTTAAGGTACAAGTTGTATTTATAATTTCCTGATGGTAATTTGTTTATGCTGAATGTTTCCCTGTTAAAAAATGCCTTGCCATCTAGTATTCTTTTTTCTTCATATAATGCTCTTCCATGTTTATCAATTAACTCGGCTTTCCATTCAGTACCCCTTTTTGGAGGATAAACCCATTTGTAATAAATAATCACGTATCCATCAGAATTATTTAGAAAAGAGGTTGTCTCTCTTTCTATAAGATTTCCTGATGTACCGTAACCAATCCTGTTCTCAGATAATTGTGGGACACCAATTCTTTTTGCAATAGTCCTTTTTTCTCTTGAATTTCTTTTTGCACTATCGCTTGAACAAATAACTCCACCAAGAAATGAGAAAATTACTAATGTAGTAATTACGAGAAAACCGAGGCAGCCTATCAATGAATATTTAATAAATCGTCTTTTCTTCTTTGGTTTCTCAACAGGAGTTGGAATTTCTCTTGGAGTTGATGGAGTTGGGATATTTACTATATTTGATTTAGATGGTGTCTTAAAATTTTGAACAAAATATGGCTTGTTTTCTTCAGTTACAGTTCCGACATTACTTCCGATGAAAGGAATAGTCATATAAAAAGATTCGTATAAAGCTTTGCAGGATGTAAACCTTTTCTCAGGATCTTTCTCCAACGTTTTCATTACAATAGGGACGAGATTTGGAGGTATATTTTTCGGGGGAGGTGGAGGATCATAAAGATGCTGCTTAATAAGTTCTGCAGGAGTTTTTCCTGTGAAGGGAGGTATTCCTTCAAGGATCTGATATAATATTACTCCTAGACTGTATTGATCTGAACGAGGGTCAGTTATGGATTCATATTGCTCGGGAGCCATATAACCGGGTGTTCCAAGCCATGTTCCAGAGCCAGTCAGTCTGATATCATCCTGAGTGAATGCAATACCGAAATCAACAATCTTGGGGTGTCCTGTCTTGTCGAACATGATGTTTGCGGGTTTGAGATCCCTGTGAATTATTCCCTGTCCATGGGAATAATCAAGAGCATCTGATAATTGCATCAATAGGCTTGAAACTTCTTCGAAAGTGAATTTGGCTTTTTCTTCTATTTTCTGATAAAGGCTTCCTCCCACAAGATATTCCATGACATAAAACAGCTGATTTTCTTCCTGCCCGAAATCATATACCTGAATTATATTTGGATGAGAAAGTCTCGCAACACTTCTTGTTTCCCTCAAGAATCTTTGCTTGTAATTCTCATTATTAGTCAGGATATCTGGCAGGATTTTAATTGCGACATCTCTTGTTAAAACCATATCTTCGCCCAGAAAAACCTTTCCCATTCCACCTGCTCCAAGTTCTCTTTTTAGTATATATTTACTACCAAGCTTCCTGGGAAAAGTTGCATCCTTCTGTTTTTTATGGGGAGGAACAGTTACGCTGATTTTGCCATTAAAGGAATAACCGCATTTGGAGCAGAATTTAGGATTTTCATCATTATCTTCAAATCCACATTCCGGACATTTTTTCATGATAGTTATTACCTTGATTAAGTTATTTTATTGCAAGTATTTTATTGGCCTGAAAGTTCTTTGAATTTTTTTTCAAAATTTTTTTTGAACAGACTGTAATCTCCATCTTCTGGCATATTCAGGATACTTACCCATATTGTATTATATCTTGTCGTGAATATTTTCATCTCCAGAAAGCTGAGATTGGTCTTTTCTGTAATGAGAGTGTCGGTTTTGCTGTAAATAGTAGTATTATCAGCTTTTTCCTTGAAAGTCCATCCTGATTTGACAACCTTTTTCTGCATTTCATCAAGTACATTTGATAATTCAGCTTCAACAGGTAGATCAAAACTGAAAATATAGCTTTCCACTAATGCATGTCTGTAATGCAGTTTAAAATTGGAGATATTGGATGGCAGTATAATTGAAAACCTTTTCATTACATCATCTGTATCAGATTTGGTGACAGGAGGTTCAAACTTATATTGAAACTGAGTTAGAAGCCAGAATGCTGCAAGTGCCCCCAGAAAAAACAAGACAATTATGGGGACGTTTTTCTTGAGACTTCTTCTTTCATCCCATGGAGTACTTTCCATAATGATTAACTAATTTTCAGAGAGAGGTTTTTTGGTCAACTTCTATCTTTTTCAGATATTGATGCAGGAGTTTGCTTGACAGAAAACTGGCTAATGGAAAAGATACTGTATGAGAATTATTACATTGACTTTGCTGACGGTTCTTCTTACAATTTCCTGCAGCAAGTCGCTGAACAAGGAAGAAGAAGCAAGAACAACAGTAGATTTCTCCAAATCAGTTGCTGACAAGGGAATATGGCTGCTTGTAAAAAAGGGGAAAAGGGAGCTTGTTGTTTATCAAGGAAAAAAGCCAATAAAGAAAATGAAGATATCAATTGGCAGGGGAGATTCAAGCAAGAAAGAGAGAGTTTCAGATTTGAAAACCCCAGAAGGTGACTACTACATATGCGAATTAAGGAAAAGCAAATCATTCTATAAATCAATATTGATAAGTTATCCAAACGATAAGGATGCAGAATCAGGTTTGAAGAGAAATCTGATAAATGATGATGAGTACAAGAGAATAGTCTTTGCAATCAAGAATTATGAAACACCACCACAGGATACAATGCTTGGCGGACAGATATGCATACATGGAGGTGGAGTCTGGTTCTGGAACTGGACTCAGGGGTGCATAGCAATAGAAAACACTGATATTGATTATCTTTTCTCTATTTGCAATAAGAAAAACAGAGTTGTTATTATACATTAGAAAAAAGACTCATCTTCTTTGATAAGACTTCATCCCTGAAGTTAACTGAATTAATGATTATTCTGCAATTTTTCTTGACAAGAATAGTCTTACTGGAGGAATTTGCTTGCGTTTTGCAATGGCGAGATAGCTCAGTTGGTAGAGCGCGGGACTGAAAATCCCGGCGTCCACAGTTCAATTCTGTGTCTCGCCATTTTTGATGCCGAAGTGGTGAAATTGGTAGACGCACGGGACTCAAAATCCCGCGGAGTTTAACTCCGTGTCGGTTCGATTCCGACCTTCGGCATTTTTTTGGCATATTTTTTGCTCCACTTATTAATGATATAACTTTACAGAAGGAGTAATAATGAAGAGCACATTCATAAGGAGGAGTATGAAAACGACAGCAATGTTATTGACAATTGCCATTCTATTAACGACATCTTGCTCGTGTAATGGCAGTTCAAAAATCAAGAATTTCGGACTAGGTACTAAAAGCGATAATTCTGAAACTACAAAATCATCAAGTAATACTGCAGAAAAAATCAGCGATATTCCTCTAGTTGACAATGAAGGGCATTCACCTTTTGTCGCAGTGGTAAAAAAAGTCGTACCTGCAGTGGTATTTATAAAGGTAACAGGAGTAGAAACAGTCAAGACTATGTTTCCCCAGATGCCAAACTTCAGGTTCAATCCTTTCAGTGATCCTTTTGGAGATGATGATTTTCAGATGTTTACTCCAAGAGAAATGCAGAGAGTAGTTAAAGGGCAAGGTAGTGGTTTCATAATTGACAAAGACGGGTATATAATTACCAATAATCATGTTATTGACAAAGCAAAACAGATTACTGTCACTTTAAGCGACAAAAAGACTTACGAAGCCAGGATTATTGGACAGGATCCCTTGACGGATCTTGCCTTGATAAAGATAGATGCAAAAGGGACTGACTTGCCATTTATACAGCTTGGTGATTCAGATAAGATAGAGGTAGGAGATTGGTCAATAGCAGTTGGCAATCCCATGGGACTCGAAAATACTGTGACAGTAGGGATAATTAGTGCAAAGGGAAGATCACATCTCGGTCTTGGGAATAGCGGACCAATCTATCAGAGCTTTATTCAAACTGATACTCCAATAAATATAGGAAATAGTGGAGGACCTCTTGTTAATATAAAGGGAGAAGTAATAGGAATCAATTCTGCAATTAATGCAATGGGACAGAATCTTGGATTTGCAATTCCCATAAATATGGCGAAATCTATTATGAAACAGCTAAGGGAAAAAGGAAAGGTTACAAGAGGTTATATAGGAGTAAATATAACTGATCTTACACCGCAGATAGCCCAGGGAATGGGTTCAAGTGTTAAGGAAGGTGTTCTCATCAATAGTGTGACTTCAGGCGGTCCTGCTGAAAAGGCTGGCTTGATGAGAGGAGATATTATTACGGAAGTAGACGGAAAACCAATCAAAGATGCGAATTCTCTGATGATATATATAGGTGATGCAGGTTCTGATGGTCAGGTTGAGCTGACTTACTATAGAGCTGACAAGCAAAACAAGATAAAGATAAAACTGGCTCAAAGACCTGATGATCTTGGAGATGTAAGAAGCCAGGCTGAAAGAGGGAAGGATATAAAACCTAAGGATGATGTGTTTGGAATAAAGGTAGTTGATTTGAATCATCCAAGCCTGGGCAATTATCAATTTCCTGTTAAGTCAGGTGTTGTTGTAATTGGAGTGGATCAGACTTCATCAGCATCAGGTGTGCTGAATCGTGGTGACGTAATTGTTGAAATAAACAAGACTCCAGTCAATAATGCAAGCGATTTCAAGAGGAAAATTGAGGAACTATCAAAAAAGAAGACTAGCATTGTGATGTATATTTATCGGCAGAATACTGGTTTGTATATATCTTTTACACCATAAGGATATGGATAAAAACAATCTGGAAGTATCGGAATCTAAAGAAGGCGAGGAAAGGTGCCTGATATCGTACTTCAAGGATCTAGAGGATGTTCCTCTTCTAACTCCTGAAGAGGAACTGAATCTTGCGAGAAGGATCAGGGAAGGAGATTTGCAGGCAATTGACGAGCTTACTGAAGCTAATTTGCGTTTTGTAATAAATATTGCAAAACAGTATAGAAATCATGGACTTAGCCTGTCTGATCTCATTAATGAAGGAAATCTTGGATTGATAAAAGCTGCAACCAAATTCGATTTAGAAAAAGGTTGCAGATTCATAACTTATGCAATTTGGTGGATAAGACAGGGCATATTGCAATCCATACAGGAAAAATCGGATCTTATAAGACAGCCTGCAAGCAAGATTGCAAGGCTGAAGAAGAAACAGAAACTTGAAGAGAAGTATCAACAGATAATAAAGGAAGCTGCTTCAATTGATAATCCTGAACTTGAACAAGAAGAACTTAAGGAATTGCTTGAGGCAGAGAAGATCTCAAGCAAGGATTTTCAACAGATAACACATGAACAGGGTTCTTCGTATATTTCTCTTGATGCTCCTTTTTCAGATGATTCTGATACTTCAAGTGTGGAAATGCTTGAGGATTCAAGGATAATAACTCCAGAGACCGTATTCATACAGGAAGAGCTATATCAGCAGATAGAAAAGCTTCTCTCAAGTCTTTCTGAGAGAGAGAGACAGGTTATAGAACTATATTTCGGTCTGTATACTTCCAGACCGCATACTCTGGAAGAGATAGGTCAGAATCTGGGCTTGACAAGAGAGAGAATACGTCAGATAAAGGAACAAGCTCTTACAAAACTAAGATTGTCTGAAGATATCAGTAAACTTGAAGTTTTCATATCATAATGTCAGAATATCTGAGATACCTGCCCTCAACAGATTCCGTAATAAATGAATATCGTAAAAAATATCCAGATAACTCTTTTTTGGACAGAGAGTTAGCGCAAATAGCAAGAATCAAAACCGATATACTTCGCAGGAGAATATTAGAAGAGAATGATTTACGGATTGAATCGAAAGATGAAGTTATTTCATTGATAATCAATAAAATAAAAGATGATGATACAGAGATTCCTCAATCAGAAAAGATTTATGATGGCTCTGGTCTGTTAAACAGGAATTTTTTTCATCCAGCAGAAAATATAGAAATTCCTTACAATATTCATGAAAGATGCAAAATTCTGTTAGAAAGTATTTTTCAGGATTCAAAAGTGATTTTAACAAATACCCCATACGAGGTATTCAAGAAAATAGTATACCCCATTTGGGGCATACAGGTTCCTGTAAAAAGAATGGATAGGGAACTGATAAATCTTCTTATGGAGACAGGAATTCGATTTCATGAATGCGGAACAGCTAATCATTTCAAGAAAGAGGACTTAGGAGATTTTCCCTTGCTTGTTTATTTCTCATGGCTATTCAAGGCAGAAGGATTCTTGAAAGAACCTGAACAGGAAGAAATCCTTAGACATCCAGTGATTTTTTTTACTCCCTTTCTCCCGATGCTTAATCCTGAAAGTATTAATGGATTATTTTCACTGAATTTTGTCACCAGTTGTGATATTTCAGTTTTCTCCCTGTTTGGTACCAGGAACATATGCATAACATTGATAAACAAGAATTGCAGATTTGAAACAGGAAATCCTGACTTGGCAAAACCTGATAATTCAGCACTTTACAGTCTCTACAATTCCATATCAATGTCCGAAAGAAAGATTGACATTATCAATCCAGAAGCTCCTCAAGAAGATTTCATTATACTTGCTGAAAAACTTGGATGTAGGTGGGAGAGAGGAGAAACTTTTATCATGAAAAACTCACCATATCGTTTCAGTGATTATATCTTGCGAGAAAAAGCATTGAGTCTTAGAACGGCAAGGTTTGGTCTTAGTGAAACCTGGTATAACATTCTCGAGGGAAACAAGAATAGTTAATAGTGAAAAAATCAACTGAAGTCAAGTATATTGTATATAAGCCCTTACCTGATAACATGAAAGATGAATTCATGAATCATCTGATTAATACAGGACATAAAGAAAGCACTATTCTGGAAGTTGAAGAGATGCTGAAATCTGGAAGCTATCTTATAATCTGTGGATTTCTTGATGAAAAGATTGTGGCACATATTTCACTCAAGATTCAGTTTATAAGAATCCCTATTCTTGCCCCATCTGCTAAAATCCCATCTGATTTTGTTTTCATGAAAGAGAAAGAGATTTTTGTTTATACATTTGCTGTAGAAAAGCTTTTAAGAAACAAGGGAATTGGTACAAGATTACAGAAAGAAGCTATCAAGACGGGCATAGAAAACAGATATTATCAGATGCGCTCATGGTCAAGTCTTGATAAAAAACAGAATTACAGGATCAAGCACAAACTTGGTTTCTGCATTGTCCCGGGATGGACTTATGTAGAAAGGCTTAATGAATGGTTTGAAGGGGTATATTTCATCAAGAAGCTTTAATAAGCACCTTTTGCTTTTAGAACCGACGGTATTGTTTTTATTATAATCACCATATCAAGCAGGAACGACCAATTTCTAATATAATAGAAATCGTATTCTATATTTTCATGAAGAGGGAGATCCTTGCGTCCAAGAACCTGCCAGAGGCCTGTAAGTCCTGGTTTTACTTCCAGCCTTTTTCTCTGCCATGGTTTATAAGTTTCAACAATGAAAGGCATTTCAGGTCTGGGTCCTACAAGGCTCATATCTCCTTTAAGTACATTTATTATCTGTGGGACCTCATCAACAGAGGAAACTCTCAGGAACTTCCCAATCCTGGTTATCCTGATATCCTCCATAGTTGATGGTGCAGGGGCAAAAACTTCTGTGTTTGAATGCATTGTCCTGAATTTGTACATCATGAATTCTCTTCCGTTCAATCCTATGCGTTTTTGCTTGAAAATGACAGGACCTTTTGAATCAATCTTTATAAGTATTCCTACAAGAATCCAGAAGGGCAAAGTCATTATCAATACCAATATTGATACAAGTATATCGAACAAACGCTTTATAACAGCCCATGTAGGAGTCAATGTTGACGTATTGAGGTTTATGACAGGAGTATCTGCAACGCCAATTATATCAGTTTCGCTTGAGATAATCTCGAATAGATCTGTCACTACCCTGAATTTTATCTGTTTGCTATCGAATTGAGATACCAGATCAAGAAGCTCCTGATGCGGGATGTTAGGATCTGCAACAAATACCTCCTCTATGTTATGCTTGGCTACAATATCCTTCAGGTGATGCCAGGTCCCAAGCAGTGGGAGTTTTTCAAGTTCATGAGCTTGACCTAAACCGGTTGAGCTTTGAACAAAACCTATCACCCTGTATCCCAGAGTAGGAAAACGTTTCATTTTAGAAGCAATTATTCGTGCGGTTTCCTTCGTTCCAAGAATCAGTGCTCTTATCGTATCGAATTCTTTAGTCAAAAGAAAAGTCCGGAATCTTCTAAATATCAGTCTTACTATTGTAAGTAATATTATATCAATTGCATAGAACATTATTATAATTGTTCTTGAATATACAAATTGATAGAGGAAAGATGCTGACATTATAACAAGAACTACAATACTGACTCCCTTGATTATGCTGATCCACTCCTTGAAAGTAGTTACATTCCTCTGTCTGGCATAGAGGTTCTGTAATGCAAACACGAATACAGTTACAAATATGACAAAAGGAATAACTCTCAGATATATTATAAGAGGATGGATAAGGTAGGGAAGTATACCAGTCAGTAGCTCTTTTCTAATCTGGAAAGTTATCAGAATTGCAAAAGATGTTGCAGCACAATCACCAATTATCTGAAGAACTGGAAAAACATATCTCTGCCAGGATGTAGCTGCCATATCTAGCCTTTATTTTGCATCCAGAGCCAGTTTTAACACCTCATCCATATCCGAAATCAACTTTATCTCCATCCCTTCAGTTATTTTAACATTAATTTCTTCCAGGTCTTTCTTGTTTCCATATGGAACAAGTACCTGTTTAATCCCAGCTCTTTTTGCAGCTACAAGTTTTTCATTCAAGCCACCAATCGGGATTACCTCTCCTTGAAGAGTTATCTCTCCTGTCATTGCAATATCAGGAATAACCGGTTTTTTAGATAATGCACTCATCAAGGCAACTGCCATTGTTATGCCTGCAGAAGGTCCATCTTTGGGAATCGCACCTTCTGGAAGATGAATATGTATATCTAGATTCTGATAAAAATCTGATTCAAGCCCAAGTATTTCGGCTCTTGATCTTGCAAAACTCATTGCAGCCTGGGCAGATTCTTGCATAACTTTCCCCAATTTCCCTGTAAGTACCAGATTTCCTTTTCCAGGTAATGTCAGTGCTTCAATTTTCAAGATATCTCCCCCAACTGAAGTCCATGCAAGACCTACAGCAACACCTATTTCGCCACCTTTTGGCTTTGATGAAGGTATGAAGCGTGGAATACCGATTAAATCCTTGATACTATCTCTTGTTATTTTAATGGTCTTGCTTTTCTTGTTTTCTGCCTTTCTTCTTGCTACTTTCCTGCATATGGAGCCTATTTCTCTTTCAAGGTTTCTTACTCCAGCTTCTTTTGTGTATTCATCAATCAGGCTCTGTAATCCTTCAACTGTGAAAGAGAGATCCTTTTTTTTAAGTCCATTCTCTTTTATCTGCTTCGGAATCAGGAAGCCCTTAGCTATTTCAATTTTTTCATAATCTATGTATCCAGGAAGCCTCAGCACTTCCATTCTGTCAAGAAGCGGAGGAGGTATTGTATGAATCACATTTGCAGTAGTTATGAACATGACCTGAGAGAGATCAAAATCAACTTCTATATAATGATCATTGAATGCCTTGTTTTGTTCCGGATCCAGAGCTTCAAGAAGTGCAGAAGAAGGATCTCCCCTGAAATCTATACCTAGTTTGTCTATTTCATCTAGCAGAAAAACAGGATTCTTGACACCAGCTTTTTTTATCCCCTGAATTATTTTACCTGGCATGCTTCCAATATATGTTCTTCTATGACCTCTTATCTCAGCTTCATCTCTGATACCACCCAGACTCACTCTCACGAATTTTCTGTTAAGAGCTCTTGCGATGCTTTTACCAAGTGAGGTTTTCCCAACACCAGGAGGACCTACAAAACATATTATCGGGCCTTTTAGATTTGGATTAAGCTGTCTTACTGCAAGATACTCAACTATTCTTTCCTTTATTTTCTCAAGACCGTAATGATCTTCATCCAGTATTCTCTGGGCAAGTTTTATATCCAGTATATCTTCAGTCTGTTTTTGCCATGGCAGGTTTATAAGCCAATCAAGATAATTTCTTACTACAGCAGCTTCCGGAGTCATTGAAGGCATCTGGGACATTCTATGAAGCTCTTTCGTTGCCTTATTGAAAGCTTCCTCTGTCATGCCTGCTTCTGTAATTTTCTGTTCAAGTTCTTCAGTTTCATCAGTCTCTTCAATTCCGATGCCAGTGCTTAACTCCTTTCTTATTGCTTTTAGCTGCTCATGCAAATAAAACTCACGCTGGTTCTTCTGCACCTGATCCCTTACCTGATCCTCTATTTCTCTTTCTATTCTAAGTATCTCAATTTCAGACATGAGAATACTTGCGATTTTCTCGAATCTCTCTGTGAGATTGACAGTTTCAAGAAATTCCTGCTTGATGCTTGTCTTGACAAGTAAATGTGCTGCAAGCAGATAAGACAGTCTGATGGGATTGTCTTCATTTCTCAAAGACAGAAGGATTTCGTCGGGCAATCTCTTGTTCAGTTTTACATATTCCGAGAAGGATTCCAGCACACTCCTGAAAAGAGCTTCAGAACGTAGATTATGAATGAATTTCTCTTCAATTATTCTATACTTAACCTTAATAAAATCCTTTGTTAATCTACTTTCTGTAATCATTGCCTTGCAAAGACCTTCTATCAGCATTTTTGCTGAGTTGTTTGGAAGTTTTATGTATTGAAGTATCTTGGCAATTGTTCCTGTTCTGTAAAGATCAGCCATTTGAGGATTTTCAACTTCTGCATCTTTCTGGCAGGTGAGAAATACATATTCTTCATGATCAACAGCATAAAGCATTGCATTCAGGGAATCAGGACGACCAACAAGTACGGGTGATGCTATATAAGGGAATATTACAAGATCCCTTAATGGTATCAAAGGTAATGTGTCAGGTATCTTCTTTAAATCATTTATTTCTTTGTTAGTAGTAATTTTTTCTTTTGGCATTATCCAGTACTTCTATCTCTTGTTGTGTAAACAGGTTTCTTCAATCCCATTACTACATCCTTTGAAATTACGCATTCAGTAACAACACCTTCCATGTCAGGCAATTCAAACATTATTGGTATCATGAATTTTTCTACAATGCTTCTCAAGCCTCTTGCTCCCATGCCTTTTTTCTCAGCAAGTTCTGCAATAGTATGAAGAGCTTCTCGCGTGAATCTGAGTTTCACTCCATCCATTTCAAGCAGTGCAGTGAATTGCTTTACAATTGCGTTTTTGGGATCAGTTAAAATCTGCATCAACGCTTCTATGGAAAGATCATCTAAAGCAGTTACTACAGGCAATCTTCCTACCATTTCCGGAATTAAACCATATTGAATCAAATCCCTTGCTTCAACCTGTTTCATTAGCATTGCTTCAGTCTCTTCACGGGGATCAATGAAATCTGCCTTGAATCCCACTTTTGCTTTTCCTATTCGTCTCCTGATAATGCTGGAAAGACCATCAAAAGCTCCTCCGCAAATAAAAAGTATGTTGGTTGTGTCAATCTGGATATTTCCCTGGTAAGGGTGCTTTCTGCCTCCCTGTGGTGGAACTCCAGATATAGTCCCCTCAAGTATTTTTAACAATGCTTGCTGAACACCTTCTCCAGAAACATCTCTTGTTATGGAGACATTCTCGGATTTTCTTGCAATCTTGTCCAGTTCATCGATGTATATTATACCTGTCTGTGCTCTTTCCACATCATCATCTGCATTCTGTATTAATCTGAGCAAAATATTCTCCACATCATCTCCGACATAACCGGCTTCTGTCAATGTGGTTGCATCCCCTATTGCAAATGGGACATTCAGGAATTTTGCCAGACTGCTTGCAAGAAGAGTTTTCCCTGTCCCTGTTGGTCCAATAAGAAGAAGATTGCTTTTAGAAATCTCAACATCTTCAAGATTCTTTGATGGAGTTAATATTCTCTTGAAATGGTTATAAACTGCAGTAGAAATTGCTATTTTTGCGTCGTCCTGACCTATGACATACTTATCAAGATGTAGTTTTATCTGGGCAGGGGTTGGCATGGAAGCAGGGAACTTTACTTGCGATTTTTTGGATCTCTCAAGGATCTGCTGGCATACTGTTATGCATTCATTGCATATAAGACCATCCTTCCCGGATATCAGTTGATCCACTTGTCTCTTGGTTTTACCGCAAAAGCTGCAGCGCTCTTTTTCTTTTTCCTTTGCCTTGAACATGTATTCTCCTTTACAACTTCGTCGCAGATCTTCTCTGGGTAATCACATCATCAATTAAACCATACGTCTTTGCTTCTTCAGCACTCATGAAATGATATCTTTCGGTATCTTTTTCTATATCCTCCGTATTCCTGCCAGTGTGTTTTGAAAGTATTTCATTCAAGGATTTTTTTCTGTACAATGCTTCCTGGGCAAGAATCCTTATGTCTTCAGCCTGACCTCCTATGCCACCATAAGGTTGATGCAGCATTATTCTTGAATGTGGAAGTGCAAATCTTTTGCCACAGCATCCTGATGCCATAAGAACTGCAGCCATGCTCACAGCCTGACCAATGCAAATCGTTGATACATCTGGATTTATGAATTGTATTGTATCATAGATGGCTAGTCCTGCAGATACGCTTCCACCTGGAGAATTTATATATAAGTGAATATCTGCTTCCTTGTCATCAGCTTCCAGGTGCAAGAGCTGAGCTATCACTACATTTGCAAGGAAATCATGAAGTTCTCCTCCGACAAAAACAATTCTCTCTTTCAATAGCCTGGAATATATGTCATATGCTCTTTCAGTTCTTCCAGTTTGTTCAATTACCATTGGTATCATTTAAGTCTCCTTATTGTTTTCTTCTATTGTTTCCTGTGTCAGGACTTCATCGCTCTGTTCACCGTTTTTAGAGCAGCAACTCCCATCTGGATCATGCTCATGAGGGAGTTCCTCTTTCATCTCCACTTTCTTGCCATGACTTGTCAAGAGATTTAAGACTTTCTGTTCCTTGAGGTATTCCACCTCTTTTTCTATCAACTTGGGTTTGCTTGCGATAAGCTCCTGATTAGTATCATATTGCTCTTTGTAATAATCTCTGAGAGATTTTTCTGCTTCTTCAAGAGTAACATTGATTTTTTCTTTTTCTATTATATGATCTTTCAACAATGCCCATCTGTAAGATCTTTCTACAACTTTTTTCTCCCTTTCTATAAGTTTTTTCTCCAGTTCAGCATCTGCCTTGAATGCATCTCCGTAATGCTTGAGGAAATGGTTGATATTATCTTGTGCAGCATCATTGAGAATTTCTTCAGGAATTTGCAAAGGATAACGCTTTACAAGGTGATTGACAAGTTCATCTTCATTCTTCTTTCTTGCTTCCTCTTCCTTATACTTCATTATCTCTTCCCTGATTTTCAATCTCATCTCAAGTAGTGTTTCCCCAAGAGTTGCAGCTTTTGCCAGATCATCATTTATTTCAGGAAGCACTTTGTTCTGGACTGCAAGTACATTAATTTTGACTTTCCCTTTTTTACTTCCTGATACCGAACCATCAGCATCAGAGATTTCTAGTTCTCTTTCTACCTGCTCACCCTTGGATAAGCCTTCCAAATCAATAACCCCTTTTTCCTTTTTCATTACCTCCAAAGTAGCTGGTTCTTTGTTGGGATCATCACCCTCGAAAGTCACCAGAAGGAAATCACCAATTTCAGATTTCTTGTCTACTGTCTTGAAGTATGCTAGCTTATCTCTTATATCATCTATAGTTTTATTGATTTCTTCATCCTTTACTTCTAGGGGAATATCTGAATACTCTAATTCCTTGAAATCAATATCTTGTACTTCAGGGATGAGAGGATAGTTTATAAGCATTTTCAAGTCAGTATCATCCTTGAAGTCAAATTCCTTTATAGAAGCATAACTCAATATTCTTGAAGGATTTTCTTCCCTTGCTTTTTCTATAGCTATCTTGTAGTATTCCTCTATGATCTCTGTTGCAATTTTGTCTTTATAAGCATTTTCAATTGCCCATTTGGGAGCTTTTCCTTTCCTGAAACCTTTTAATTGGGCATTTTTTCCGTATTTCTTCAGTTTTTCTTCCTTCTTGATAGCAATATCTTCCTTCGGTATTTCTATAAGAAGTTCTTCCCTGTTTTCAGATACTTTGTTTGCTGATAATTTCATTATCACTCCTAACTGCTTTAATAGTGCGAAAGGGGGGACTCGAACCCCCATGGATTTCTCCACTGGATCCTAAGTCCAGCGCGTCTGCCAATTCCACCACTCTCGCTGTAAAAATAAGTTGTTGCTATAGACCTATATATGTAACTTTCTGTCAAGGCAAATGTTGACTAAATCTTACTTGTTTCCTTTCATCTTCTTTCCAGATTCTTTTTCATGAACCGAAGTTCCGCTGATTTCAACACACCTTGTAAGTTCATATATTAATGAGGTCTATTAAAACCCAAAAGGTCAGTTTTCTCGCCATTAGAAATTTCACTAATAATATACGATCATTTAGTGATTTTGTCAAGGGAAAAAATATTTTTTCTTAAAAATTACCTTACTTTTACCATAAAAGTATATAAAAGTATGCAAAAGCATGCAAAAGTAGTTACTTTTGACTACCTTTCCTTTATAATAATAAGGCAAGGGATATGCTTCAGATCTTTATTCTCTTGATATGATTTTATATAATTCTTAATGAAAAATATTCACCTCCTGTTCTTCTGCCTTGAGTTATCTATCAACATTCAGAAAACGTTTTAAAATAAGGATTTAAAAAGAAATATGGAAAAGATCTGTAAATCAGGAATTATAACATTGTAGATTTATTGTAACAAGAGAAAATCAGTAATTGTGCTCTTTAAGCAACAATCAGATAAGTAATTATCCATAAGGCATTTAAGAGGAATGCCTCATCTGGGGTATTCCATGCCTCAAATAAGGTTTTATGACCTTAAATGGGGTATTTATACTTGAAAACACTGTCTATAAGCATTCTAGAAGATCCCAGAATATATTTAACAAAAGAGAATGTTTCAATATAACTTGAACCGAAAATGAAGAAATATCTGGACAATAGTTCAAAGTTCAATACAAATGAAATCCTTAAGGGAATTTTCAATGAAGAATGGGATTATTACTCTCTAAGGAAAATGACATTCGGAGAAATAAAGAAGCTCTACAGATAGAATTCCTATTATTTTTCAGGCATTTCTTGACAAAAAAACTGATTCTTTAAACAAATCCGTTACATGAAAACTGCATTAACAATTGCTGGAAGCGATTCAGGAGGAGGCGCTGGAATACAGGCTGATCTGAAAACATTTTCTGCATTCAAGGTGTTCGGAACATCAGTCATTACCGCAATCACTGCACAGAATACTCTCGAAGTAACTGGCATTCAGCAAATTAATGCCGACATTGTTAAAGCACAGCTGGATGCAGTTCTTGAAGACATTTTTCCTGATGCAGTGAAGACAGGCATGCTGTTTAATGAGGAAATAGTTAATACTGTCTGCGGAGTACTTGAAAGGACAGAAAAACACCCTCCATTAGTAGTTGATCCAGTCATGATATCAAAAAGCGGTGCAATCCTGCTTCAGAACAATGCGATAGAAGTAGTGAAAACAAGATTGTTGCCCCTTTCAAGGCTTGTAACTCCCAACATTCCGGAAGCAAAACTTCTTTCGGGAATTGAAATAAGAAACAGGGATGATTGTAAAAGAGCTGCTGAGATATTGCTTGAAATGGGTACAGAAGCTGTTCTTATAAAAGGTGGACATGACAGCAGGAAAATAATTGAGGATTTGCTATTTACTCGAAATGAGACAGAATGCTTTACCCATGAAAGAATATATTCAGGAAACACTCATGGAACGGGCTGCACGTTGTCTGCTGCAATAACTGCATGTCTGGCTATTGGTTACAATCTTACTGAATCCTGCAGGAAAGCCATTGATTATGTTCATTCTGCGATAAAGTCTGCTCCTGAATTAGGCAGGGGACATGGACCGCTTAACCATTTCATTGAAACATAATGGATAAGTCAGTCCTGTTTCATAATCTGCCTTTCCTGAAGACAGCTGCCAAAACCTTTATTCACCAGAATCTACCTCTGGATTATTATCTGCTCAAAGGATATTCATTCAAGCCTTATTTAGTCGTGTTTGACATGCTGTATGCATGCAATCTATCATGCCCGTTTTGCTGGCAGGGAAGAACCGAGGCAAACAAACCTGATGGAGCAATAAAGGGATTTCTGAGATTCAATGAGCTTAAATTGATAGCTGACAAGATAAGCGGCTTTTCTCCGAGATGTTATCTTACAGGTGGAGAACCGCTTCTACATCCAGATATAATCAGTTTCATAAGCTATCTGACAGCAAAAAACCTGTATGTATCACTCAATACAAATGGTGTTCTTCTCCATGAATCTGCAGAAAGCATTATCAAAGCAGAACTTACAAGATTGATAATAAGCCTTGATGGCACAAAAGAAGTGCAGGACAAATTAAGGGGAGAAAGCTTTGATAGGATAGGGCAGGGGATAGAGAAAATAATAAGGTTTAAAAAGGATTCTTTGAAATCGCTTCCTTCAGTAAGGATAAATCTTACGCTAAACAAAGATAATATAAGCGATTTACCTGACTTCCTTAAGTTGATGAAGAACTGGGGCTTGAATGAACTGAAGATACAGCACAATATGTTTTCTACTAACATTGATATAGAAAAGCAAAAAAACATTAACAGGAATGTCTATGAAAGCCCATACATGGGAATATCTTATGATCCTGAGGGAGAACTTCTTGACAGAGGTCAGCTTAAAGAGCTGATGGAAAGGCTGGAAGAACTATCAAGCAAGTCAGGCATTGATATAACTTACTTCCCTTTGATTGAAAAAAATCTGATAGATGAATATTACACCTATCCTCCTTCAGATGAAAAGTTCAGTAAAAAATGCCTTGCACCCTGGCAGAGAGTAAGGGTACTTCCAAATGCCCAGCTATCACCATGTCTTGGAATAGAGATGGGAAATATACTAGAGAGTGATTTTACTGACATATGGAATGGAGAGAAATACAGGAAGTTCAGGAATATGATAAGGGAGAATCTTTTTCCGGTTTGCAGCAGATGCTGTCTTAAGGAGTATTAATTCCAGGGTTGCAGGAAGCTATCCATGCCTGGTGATTTTTCAGCTTTCTGCTCACTAAGATTATTTCCATATAACTGAAGGAAATTTATTATTCCATCTCCGATTGCCTTTGCATAAAGTTTCCTGTTTTTCCTCAAAAATTCGGAATTCTTGGGATCACCATGTCCAGTCATTTCAATCCAGACAACAGGAGATTTTGCAATCAGATTGCACTTGAAACATCCATTTGTAGCTATTATTTCCTTTTTTCTCTTGAGATTACTTTCCCTGTTTATATATCCTGGCTTGTGTCCATGGGAAAGCAGATATCTGTTTGCGAATCTGGTTATTGATTTTGCAAGATGGTAGCTGTACATAGAAACAAATGGTGAAGGACCTGTATATCCATTGAACGAACCAGCTTTATCAGGATAATACGCATCAAGCCGCCTGAATTTATGGCTGTCTGTATGCAGTCTGATTATTGCCTGGCATCCATAATCATTAGCTTTCAAGGTGCGTGTCAGATTATCAAGTGAATTGTTGTCCCATCTGTTCTTGAGCTTTCTCCTTGCATATTCTATATTAATAATGTCTTCCTGGTGAGAGGATCTGTTTCTTGTAAGAAGGACACGCACACCCTTGCTTCTCAGATATTTCGCAAGAGCTGTTCCTACTGCCAGATTGTTCTCATCCTCAACTCCTCTTCCATTGTACATTGAACCATGTCCCGGATCTATCAATACAGTTGCGAAATATGGATGAGTTTCATCTATCAATGCTATCATATCAGGAATTGGGGGACCTGGAATCAGATACAGGAGTGTCAGATAGATGACAAGGAAACCATTCATATTATCATGAGCTCATATAAGTGATTTTAAGTCAAGGTTTTATTGGATATTTTTTCAGTCCATTAATCTTAGGGGCTATATTAAAAAGAGAATAAAAAATCCTTGACAATCTATTTCTTTTTTTTTTTTGACTATT
>JAFGND010000010.1 GCA_016927185.1 Candidatus Coatesiibacteriota bacterium | reverse complement strand
TACCAGAATGTTATTGGGTATAGATTTTATAAAAGTACTGCTAAAAAAAGGAATAAATTCAAGGAGGATAATATGAAATCCTTTATAATAGTAATATTCCTTTTCTATTATTCAAATTTGTTATTATCAGCTCCTGGAGATTTAATATGGAAGTATAAGACAGGTGGCGGATTTTCCTCTCCATGTTTATCTAATAATATAATTTATATTGGATCCTATTATGGAAATTTGTACGCATTGAATTCTTTCAATGGTTCTTTGATATGGTCATTTAAAACTCCAAATTGCATTGATTCTACTCCTTGTGTTTCAAATAATATACTATTTTTTGGAGATTATACTGCAAATATATATGCTTTAAATGCTTATAATGGAGGCTTTATTTGGAAATATACAACTGGAGCATATATACAATCATCTCCTATTGTTAATAATGGTATTGTTTATTGTGGAAGTAATGATAATTACATATATGCTATTAATTCAAAAAATGGAGATTTAATCTGGATTTATAAAACAAATAATGGTGTTGTATCTACTCCATATTTATTAAACAATGTTATCTTTATAGGTAGTAATGATAAAAACATTTATGCACTTAATGCTTCAAATGGTAATCTGCTATGGAAATATATAACAGAAGGTGCTGTAGAATCTTCTCCAGACATTTCAGGACAATATTTATATATAGGGAGTAATGATTATAATCTTTATACATTAAGATTTGACAATGGAATGTTGAAATGGAAATTTAAAACAGAAGGGAATATTACTTCTTCCCCTTGTATTGAGAATGGAAACTTATATTTTGGAAGTGATGATTTCTATCTTTATGCAATTAAAGCATCAGATAAAAAATTCATTTGGAGTTATAGGACAGAGTCTTTTATAAAATCATCTCCCTGTATTTTTAATAATATAGTATATTTTGGGAGTTATGATAGTAATCTTTATGCAGTTAATAGTACAGATGGACATTTAATGTGGAAGTATAAAACAGGGAATAGAATCCATTCTTCGCCATTAATATATAATTATACAGTTTACTTTGGAAGTTTTGATACGTATCTCTATGCTGTTGAAACCTATGGATATACAGGATTTACAGATTATAAATCAGCTATAAAATTACCTGAGAACGATTTTTCTGCTTCCCCCAACCCCTTCTCATCTCGCTTGTCAGTTTCCCTGCTCTCTTCAGGAGTAGTCTATTCCCTGACTGGTCAGCTGATAATGAAGCTAGATAAAGGAAAGCACTCTATTGATACAAGCAAATGGAGAGAGGGAGTTTATATTGTGAAGAGCGGGATGGATTGCAGGAGGATAATCAAGATAAATAATTAAACTATAGTTTAGCTTTCCAGTTCCTTGAAAAGATTTATCTCAGTTATTGGATATTCTTCAAAATGTTCTTGATGCCTTGCTTCCCACTTGTCAAACTCTTCCCAGACACCTGGTCTTATCTTTATATTCTGAAACAAATCAATATGAATGAAGTTGCAATTGCCTGACTTATCGCTACCTTTTGGATAATAACCTGCTCCCATCTTCCAGTCTTTGCCATGTTTCAGAAAGTAGTTCCAGACTATCTTTGCAAGTTCAGATGTAGGGAACTCCTGCTTATACTTATTGTTTTCATAAATCAATGCCATGAAATCAATTGCAAAGAATTTTCCGTGATTTGCAGAATTGTTTGCAGTTCCAAAAGGTCTGTAACCAGAAATGACTTTTATTCTTATATCCTTGCCTGTTATCAGTCTCAGATCCGTTCTTATCTGCTGAACCAACATAGCAGTTGGAACTATGTTATGCCACAAGTGCTGAGAAGGCATTTTTCTTCTTGCAAGCTCCCTGGCAGATAAAAATCTCACTCCCTTGCTTTCAAGATACTCATCAAGCGTCATTTCAAGACTCCTCTCATTTTTAATTATTAATTTAAAGATGATTATAATGATTTTGCTATCCATATAATTATTTTTTTTACTATTTGTCAAGAAAAATATTATTTATACACTTTTTAAGGCTCAATTAAAAATCAATGCTGTTTGTCTTGTCCTGGATAAAAATGAATCTTCTCTTCAGAGAAGTCCTGCATTCAATTTTCAAAGACCAGAAAATAAAAATGCAGTTTTTTATAAAAAATTGATGTTTTTCATTGACTAAACTCCTTGATTTCCAATCTCTATCTTGTATGTTTTTCAACCCACAGATATTATTTTATCTTGGAATGAGTTTCCTTGGATTCATAGCAGGTTTCATTCCTTTATGGACAGGATGCAACATATCTCCTGTTATATCCATAGTTGTGCTTCTTTTTGGTGGGGCATTCATTTATACAATTATTTATAACAGGGACAAGGAAATAGCGCTTCTCCTTTCTACAAACATAATAGTATTCTCTATATTCCTTGTTATGGGTACAACAATCGGTCAGGAATTCCGCTCAGCTACATTGAGAAGACAGCAACAGCAAGCGATTCCAACTTCAAGGCTATCTATACAAAACAGGGAAAAATTCCAGGCATCTGAGATATTTTCCAGAAAGAATGAGCAGAAGAAGTCTTCTGAATCTCTTCATTCTGCAAAGGATTCCCTCTTCAAGAAAATGAGCTCTAATGTTGACTCATTGAAGAAGGAAGCAACAAATATCAAGGATGAGAAGAAAAAGGAAGATAAAGGCAAGACAAAGAAATAAATGTTCACAGGACTTATTCAAACAACAGGAAGAATAGAAAAATTCAAGGGTAACCAGTTATCAGTTAAAACAGATACGGATTTCTTCTCTGATTCAAAAGCTGGTGATTCAATTTGCGTAAGCGGAGCCTGCCTGACAATAACAAGAAATACCCCTGATACTTCTGAATTTTTCATGTCTGAAGAAACACTGTTGAAAACCCGTTTCAGCAAAAACCTGATGAATTCCATAGTCAATCTGGAGAAATCCCTTGGAATCAATGACAGGCTTGATGGACATGTGCTTACTGGACATGTTGACTGCACAGGAATACTGCTTGGCTTGAGCAACATGATATTGAGAGTAAGTTTTGACGAGAAGTTCAGGAAATTCGCAATATTGAAAGGTTCAATTGCAATAGAGGGGATTTCATTAACTATATCAGAACTGTACGAAAACGAGCTACATGCAGCCCTGATTCCTGAAACCTTGAAGAGAACCAATTTAGAGAGTCTGAAAAGCGGTGACTATGTTAATCTTGAATTTGACCAGTTCGGGAAATATATAATCCAGTATATTGATAATATAAACAAGGATAAAAGAATAGAAAAACTTTTAAAGGATGGCTATTAGTGTTCTCTAAAATTGAAGATGCCTTGAATGATATAAGGCATGGAAGAATAGTAGTTGTTGTGGATGATGAGGACAGGGAGAACGAAGGAGACCTGATAATGGCATCAGAGTGGGTTTCTCCTGATGCAATAAATTTCATGGCTAAATTCGGGAGAGGCTTGATATGTGTTTCCCTTCCTGAAAGCAGGCTTGATTCCCTGAGGCTTCCTCCCATGATAGAGGGGAATACCTCACTAATGGGAACTCCTTTCAGGGTAAGTGTTGATGCAAAATGGGGTACGTCTACAGGAATTTCAGCAGAAGACAGAGCTATTACAGTAAGAATGCTTATCAATCCTAATGCAACTCCAGCTGATTTCGCAATACCGGGACACATTTTCCCTCTGGCTGCAAGAGAAGGTGGAGTATTAAGGCGTGCAGGTCATACTGAAGCTGCAATAGATCTTGCAAGGCTTGCCGGGCTTACTCCATCAGGAGTTTTATGCGAAATCATGTCTGATGATGGAAAGATGGCAAGACTTCCAGAGCTTAAGAAATTCTGCAAGAAGCATAAACTTAACCTTATAACAGTCAAGGATCTTATACATTACAGATTCAAGACTGAAAGACTGGTGCATAAGATTCTTACAAGCAACCTGCCTACAAAATATGGCATATTCAAGCTTCATCTTTACGAAAGCAAACTTACTGAGGAACATCATATTGCACTTACAATGGGAGAATTCTCATATGACAAACCAATTCTTACAAGGGTTCATTCTCAATGCCTGACAGGAGATGTTTTTGGCTCACTTCGCTGTGATTGCGGGGATCAGCTACAAAGGGCAATGAAAATGATAAAAAAGGAAGGCTCGGGAGTAATTGTATATATGCGTCAGGAAGGAAGGGGAATAGGACTTCCGAATAAGCTCAAAGCCTATGTACTTCAGGATCAGGGACAAGATACAGTAGAGGCTAATCTTTCTCTTGGTTTCAAACCCGATTTGAGGGATTATGGTGAAGGTGCTCAGATTCTTGCTGATCTTGGCATAAAAAAGATAAGGTTAATTACTAACAATCCCAAAAAAATCGTAGGGCTTGAGGCATATGGACTTGAAGTAGTAAGCAGGGAACCAATTGTAATAGAAGCTAATGAGGTGAACAGGAAATATCTTGAAGCGAAGAGATCTAAACTAGGTCATCTTCTGCCTGAAAATGACAAGAAGGAGGAAAAATAAATGAACAATTTCAACACCATGATGCAGCAGGCACAAAAACTTCAGAAAAAAATTCAGCAAGCTCAGGAAATGCTCGAGAAAATGGATATAGAAGGCAATTCTGGTGGAGGCATGGTAAAGGTTGTTGTAACAGGTGGATTGGTGTTCAAATCAGTGAAAATTGATCCGCAAGTTGTTGACCCACAGGATGTTGAAATGCTCGAAGACCTTGTTCTTGCTGCAATAACTGATGCATCCAAAAAAGCTGAAGAAACAAGGAATGCAGAGATAGGCAAGGTCACTGGCGGAGTCAAGATTCCCGGTTTGATTTAATGCTGCCGACAATAAAAGCTCTCATAATCCAGTTATCCAGATTGCCAGGTATCGGAGAACGGACAGCAACAAGGCTTGCCTACACTCTTCTGAAGTGGAAGAAGGATGATGTTGCAAACCTTGCAAACAGTCTGCTTTCACTGCAAGAGAATATAAGAACCTGCAGGATATGCAATGCCTATAGTGAAGAAGAGATATGTCCAATCTGCTCCAGCAAGGAGAGGAATCATGAGCTGTTATGCATTGTTGAAACTCCCCACATTGTGGATTTGATAGAAGGGGCAGGGAATTACAATGGCATTTATCATGTTCTCGGAGGAAGCATTTCCCCGATTGAAGGAATAAGGGCAGAAGACCTGAACATGAATTTTCTTGAACAAAGGATAATCAGGGAAGGAATTTCAGAAGTTATTATTGCAACCAATCTCAGTATAAAGGGAGAAACAACTGCAAAGTATCTTTTTTCAATGCTGAAGAACAGGAATGTAAAAATAACGAGACTTGCAAGAGGTCTTCCTGTTGGAAGCGATTTAGAGTATTTTGATGGACAGACTATTGCATTTGCACTTGAAAAAAGAAATGAAATAAAATAAAATCCATTTTCAAACTCAAGGCAAATTTATTCTTTCTCATGATTTAAATATTGTTTTTTATCACAAATTTCTTTAGAAAGTATAATTCTCTAAAAATATCTGCTTAGTGAACGAAAAAATCTTGATTTAAACCCTTGACAAAATGCGATTCAAACATTAAATTTAAACTGATGTTTTAAATTAGTATTTTAAATTATTGTTTGAAATAAGGAGATAAAATGAAAAAGAAGGAAGAGCTGAAATCGAAGATAATAGTCTCTGCTATAGAATATATAGAAAAAGATGGTATGCATGGGCTTACAATCAGAAAGGTTGCCGAGATTGCAAATGTGAATATTGCTGCAATAAACTACTATTTCGGTTCAAAAGATGAGCTGGTAGAGGAAGTACTGAAATACACACAAGAGCATTACCAGAGAGACATGGAGGATTTCCTGGCAAGGGACTATCCTTCATCCAGAGAATTATTGCATGAAATAGCAGTTTATAATCTGTCAGGAGGGATGCTTTACCAGAATATCACAAAAGCTCATTTATATGCAGCTTTCATAAACAATAATTATGATAGCCCTTTCATGGTTTTTTTCAGGGATTATCTTCACAAGCTTCTCAAAAGGCTCAGGGAGTTCAATGAAAATCGAGATTACGAAAGTATAATCCTTCAGATCATCTCTTCTGTAATGTTCATACCGATTTTCCCAGGAGTCTTTGAAGGTCTGGGAAATATAGAGCTTAAAAACAATGATTATCAGATGAAATATATTAATAATCTGCTTGACAATGTATTTTGCACAAATCATTCAAAAGGGGAAAAAAATGAATAATCCCATGAATATTATTGTGCTTATAATCCTTTGCTGTTCATTGATTTATGCTCAGGAATATCTTGGAGAAATACAGGGACAGGTTGTTGATATAATAACTGGGAAACCAATTCCGGGTGCTTTTGTTGAAATCAGGAAGCTTGATTTACAGACAACATGCGACTCAGGCGGGAATTTCGAATTCAAGAAAATTCCTCTTGGAGGCTATAATCTATACATAAATTCGGATATGTACAAGCCTGTCATAATAACTGACGTTGTTGTGGAATCAGGAAGAACAGTCCAGAGGCTTTTCAAACTGGAAGAGCTGAAGCTTGGTTATATAAGAGATATTGTCACTCCATCTGCTTTCACCAAGCCCGAGGATAATTCAACTTCAGTCACCTTGATAAATCAGGAAGAGGTAAGACGTTCACCAGGAACAATGGAAGATGCGCAGAGAGTAGTGCAAAATCTTCCTGGAGTCTCTGCTCCTGCAGATGGACATAATGATCTTATAGTCCGCGGAGGAAGCCCTGCTGAAAACCTGACTATACTTGATTATATTGAAGTTCCAAATATCAATCACTTCACAACTCAGATAAACGGTGGTGGAGCCATAAACATGCTTAATACTGATGCAATACGAGAAGTCAGGTTTCTTACAGGAGCATTTCCTGCAATATATGGAGACAGATTATCATCTGTTCTTGATATAGATCTCAGGGAAGGAAACAAGCAGAAAATGGGTGGATACGGAGAATTGGGGGTAGCAGGTGTTGGTGGCTTGTTTGAAGGACCGATAAAGGAAAACAAGATGTCATATCTGGTTTCCTTCAGGAAGTCATTTCTTGAACTGGTAAGGGAAGGTCTTGACATTACTGCTGTCCCGGAATATACAAATGCACTTGTAAAAGGAGTTTATGATATCAATTCAAACAACAAGATAGGTATTATCGGTTTTGGTGGAATTGACAGGATAGATGTTCCAGCTGATACTGTTATTGCTGAAGATATACTTAACAAGGGAAAGCATTATGTAACAGGAGCTTACTGGAAAAATATCTGGAGAAAGGGAGGCTATTCCGTGATTTCAGTCTCCCGCGTATATGATTATTACTACAGTGACATGATAAAAGCAGCAACAGGAAAGAGGACTTTCTTCAATGAATCAGATGAAGGATATAATGGCATAAGATATGAAACAAGCATGGATCTAAGCAATAAATTCTCCCTTGGCAGTGCACTCGAGGGAAAGAACGTATTTTTCAATCATCATTTCTGGGCAGAAGAAGACACTACAGAATGGGGAAACTCCCGGGACGAAACTGATATAGAGAAAAACATAAGTTCATTCAAGGGAGCAGCATCAATCCAGCTTGTAAGCAGGTTGTCCAGGAGATTGACAACAATAACCGGCCTAAGAGGGGATTATTTCTCGTTCACGAAAAAATCTGCCATATCCCCAAGAGTTGGAACAACTTACAAGATACTTGAAAATTTCTCGGTAAATGGAGGTTACGGGATTTTCCAGCAAGCTCCTCCATATGTATGGATGACTGGTAATCCTGAAAATACGAAGCTTCCATATATGCGATGCGATCATTATGTTGCTGGAGTTGACTATTTCCCTGTAGCTTCACTTAAAATATCTATAGAAGGATATCTGAAAAAATACGGAAAACTCCCTGTTGCAGAAGAAACACCATGGCAGGTTCTTACAAATGGCGGAATTGATGATCCTTTTGTGTTCGACAGGATAATTCCTGAGGGAACCGCTTCATCAAGAGGTATTGAGTTCTTTGCACAAAAGAAGCTTTTCGAGAATTATTACTTCATAGCATCATATACATTGAGCAAGTCGAGATTCAAGGGGCTTGATGGCATAGAAAGACCTGGGGTTTTCGATTTCGGTAACATGATTAATCTTGTTCTTGGATGGAAACCTTTCCGCTGGCTTGAGACTTCCACTAAATGGAGATATAACGGTGGTGGAGTATATACCCCATTTGATGAAGAAGCATCAAGAAGGGCAGGTACGGCTAGATATGATACAACAAGGATTCTCAAGGAAAAGTATCCCCCATATCACAGGCTGGATATAAGAGCTGATTTCAGGAAAAGCTTTTCAGGATTCAATTTCATAACATTCATAGACTGCTGGAATGTATATGACAGGAAGAATGTCTTCATGTATTACTGGTCAGAGGAAAAGAACAAATCCATTGAAATGTATCAATTTGCAAGATTCATTTACGGGGGAATAGGCATAGAATTTTAGACTTTATGTAATTGTAATCTTGAGGTTTTCATAAGATCTCCCATGAACAAACATGGAATTTTCTTGCTGCCATGAAAGATCCTTCATAATTCAAATTTAATATTTTTTCAGCACATGGATATGCCAAATAGAATATGCTTCAGTAATCATTTTTCAAAAAAAATAAAAAAATTACTTGACAAAATATTCAAATATTATATATTATGTTTGCAGATATAAAAAGGCTGTTTCTTTTCCAGAGGAGTGCCATTATGGCTAAATTAACAAGGGTCAATATGGGAATGGAGCCTCCTGGTGCCAATCTTTATTATGCAGAAGATGATCTAAAGGTAATAGATGTCATTGCAGTTTTCGAAGGAGGGAAGCTCAGGCCTGTTCGTTTCAGGATAGAAGGAATCCCTCACCATATAAAAACCATATTCTCAAGCTGGATTTCTTCGCATGGAGTTTACAGATGCTACCATTTTGCAATCCAGGACAGGAATGGGGATCATTTCGAACTTGGTTTCGATTCTGCTAAAATGTTGTGGTACATGGAGAAAGCGATTTATTAAAAATATGAATATTATACTTCATGTTGATATGGACGCATTTTTTGCATCAGTAGAGCAGGTCATAAATCCCAGCCTGCTTGGAAAGCCAATAGCTGTCTGTGGGGCAATAGAGGGGCGCTCAATAATAACAACATCAAGTTATGCTGCAAGGGCAAGGGGCGTCAAGACAGGAATGCCAATATATCTTGCAAGAAAGGCATGCCCATCAATCATACTTGTAGAGGGGGATCATCGCAAATATCTCTATTACTCCATGCAAATCATGAATATACTTAAACGTTTCTCGGACAGGGTTGAGGCATATTCAATTGATGAGGCATTCCTTGATCTGAAAGGCATATGCAAAGATCTGGAAGAAGCTAAGTCCCTGGGATACAAGATAAAAAAGACAATCAGGCAGGAACTTAAACTTCCGTGCACTGTTGGCATAAGCCAGGCAAAAATAGTTGCAAAGGTTGCCACTTCACTTGGAAAACCTGATGGCTTGTTTGTCATCCCAAAAAACGAACTTGACAGGCATTACTGGACTCTCCCTGTGAAAGAGCTTGTGGGTATCGGACAGAGCACTGAAGTAGCTCTTAAAATAATGAATATCAACACTATAGGGGATCTTGCAAATGCGCCAGTGACTGATCTAATAAGAAGATTTGGAAAAAATGGCTACTGGATGAAACAGATAGCTCTTGGAAATGATCCGAGTGAGGTTGTTCATGATGGCTTGCAGCCGCCCCCCAAAAGCATATCTCATTCAACCACACTGGATCAGGATATCAAGGACAGGGGGCGCTTAAGAGCTGTTCTCTCATATCTCGTAAGCAAGGTTGCCCAGAGAATGTGGGTTCATGGAGCATCATACAGAACCATCTATCTTGTCGTAAGGGATTCTTCATTTAAAACTGTTTCAATTGCAAGGACTTATGATGGTCATGACAGGGGGGAAGCACTTCTCTTTCTTCGCTCAGCATCTATTCTGGATGGCTGGATAAATGACAACCCTGCAACAAAGGTTCGCCTTATAGGAATAGGTATTTCAGGCTTCAATTATGGTGCTTATCAGATGGAGCTTCCACTCTCCAGACAGGCAAGGCAGGATCTTGCTGTTACTGATATAGTGACAAGGGTAAGAAGACGCTTTGGCCAGAACTCCATATTGAGAGCAAATGCACTTGTATGAAAGACATAAATCCTTGCAATTATTCAATTTGCCTTATCAGATCATTTATTTCCGAAATGCGGTGATATCTCATGCATTTCTCATTGAAATCCCTGGCTTCATTCAACAATTTCATTATTTCGCTTTTATCATGGCTTTTATAGAATTCCTCTAAATCCTTGCATTCCTTTAGTTTATCTCCACAAGAAAATTCATGTCTGAAATTCATCAGCATTCTTGACAGCTCAATCAAAGTATCTGCATAATCAACAAGCAAATTGCTTTCCTTTAATTCATCAATAGCCTTTCTGTAGAAATCATAACTCGTTATGAAATCGGAGATAAGCTCATAATACTTTCCTGAAAACAAATAAACATCACCCTTCATGTCTTCATTAAAACAACAGGAAGTATCAGTCAGTAGTTTTACAAGTTTTCCAGCATTTACAAGATTTCCCTTATAAATATTGTATTTCAAATCCAGGATTTTAAAATCATTCCCCAATTCAGTTTTTTCAAAATCCTGTGATAAAGCTATTTGATAGTATTTTTCAACTCCATCGAAATCATTGAGCAGGAAAAGAATGTCAACAAGTACAATCAATGAAAGTAATATGTCTATCGGTTCCTTTATTTCAACACTTAATTCATGAAGATTTTTGAAGCAATCTCTTGCAGTATCATATTTTCCCATATTCCTGTATATATTTCCAAGTGCATATACAGATGCCCCTTCTGCACTTTTTGAGCTGAAAATCCTGCTCATTTCTATGTATTTATTGTGACAATCTATTGCCTTGTCATACTCGAAAAGTTGTTCATGACATGTACCTATATTATAAAATGCTCTTCCCATGAGTCTTATATTACCGACTTCCTTGCTTATTTCCGCACTTTTATTGAAAATTTCTATGGCAGTTCTGAAATCACCTCTTTTCTGGCTGATTATTGCCAGGTTATTTATTGTCATTGATTCAAGAGTCCTGTCACCCATTTCTTCGGAAATTCTCATAGCATCTCTGAAATATTCCTCGGCTTTTTCCAAATCCGAATCTGCAAAAATCCTTCCGAGATTATTCTTTATCCTTACTTCTGTACTAAGATCATAACCTGTTTCAATTATATCCTTCCTTTTTTCCCAGTATTTCAAGGCATCATCAATTCTGCCTGTAAGAACATAAGTTGATATGATGCTATCTGTGCAATTTACCTTGCCCTTCTGGAAATTCTTCTTCTCATAAATATCAAAGGCTTTCATAAACTTATTCCTGGCCGATGAAAATTCACTCTTGTTTATAAGTATTCCACCAAGAAATGATAATGAATCAGCATAACTTCCCTCTTCATTATACTCTAGAAATATTTCGCATGCTTGTTTTATATAATCAAGAGCCATGTCATTATTCCCGGACAGGCTTAGTATTCTTGCATAGTAATGATATATGTTAGCAAGAAGCTTCTTGTTATCACTATCTCCAAAATATTCAAGTGCAGTTCTGCAATACTCAACTCCTTTTGAATATGGACCAATTGATGAATAAATACTAGACAGTTTCAGCAAAATATCTATTTTTGTTTCAAGGGTAATGTCAAGGTTCAGCAATTCCTGATATCTTTCAATTGCTTCCTTATGTCTGTAATTATATCTATGTAAATCACCTGATTTTTCAAGATAATACTTCAGTTTTTCTTCATCTTCACTCATTCTGGCATGATTATATAAATCTTCATACCATTCCACAAGATTATCCTTGAACATTTCCTCTATTAGATGCATTACATTCTTATGAAGTTTCTGTTTTGTTTCAGCGAGCTGCATGTCATAGACTACATTTCTTATCAATGCATGAGAGAACAGGTAAATCAGGTTATGGAACTCCTCATTCATGTCTTCAGGATATACAAGCTGGGCTTTCTTGTGTGCAGAAGACAGATATTCATAAACAGGATAATCTTTGAGCATCTCTGAAAGCAGCTTTATAGCAAATCTCTGCCCAATTATACTTGCATGCTGGAGAATCTCCTTTGTTTGTATGCCAAGAGAATCAATCCTTGCTATTATAACCTGATCTATGCTTGATGGCAGCTCAATCTTGTTGCTTGTTATCTCCCATTTCCCGTTTCTCAGCTCAACTGCACCTGTATCCTGAAGATGTCTCAGAAGCTGCTCTATATAGAATGGATTACCATATGCAGTTTTCTTTAGCAGATCAAGTATTTCCTGTGAAAGCTGTCCTTTTCCAAGGATGTTTACTGCGAATGCATTTTCACAACCTTCACTAAGTGGCTTTAAATCTATCTCTTCAATACTGCAACCACGCGAAATCCTGAAATTCACAGGTTCGCCATCTTCCATGTATCTGCTTGTTATTAAAACAAGGAAAGGAAAATCATTGACATTTCTTGTCAATGGAAGCAGGAATTCTTCTGTAGAACTGTCTATCCACTGACCATCCTCTATTTCAATAATAGTTGGATTCTTTATTGAAAGAGCTTTTATAAGCTCCTTCAATCCTATTATGAAATTTTCTAACCTCAGCCTTGAGTCCAGCTTTTCATACAGGGAATTCTCCATA
Organism: Candidatus Coatesiibacteriota bacterium; assembly: GCA_016927185.1. GTDB lineage: Bacteria > JAFGND01 > JAFGND01 > JAFGND01 > JAFGND01 > JAFGND01. The sequence goes on along the minus strand of JAFGND010000010.1, from coordinate 12,004 downwards.
TGAATGCCAATCTCTGCTGCAATCAAAGAGCTTGTCCTTGATATCTCCCTCCTTATCATGTCATCTATTTCCCTGTCTTCGCAGATTTCATTGATTTTTGACATGAATTTCCCAACATCCTCTTTTTTTATCTCATCCCCAATTTCAAAGAAACTCTTAAGCCATTGCTTGATGCCATTCCAGGGTCTTTCTACTACTCCATCACAAGGTATGTGAAGCCAGTTTATCTTAAGCTCATTTTCTGCCCAGTTTTTTATCTCATGCACCAGTCTGCTCTTACCAATACCAGATTCCCCATTAATATAGATTATGCCTCCAAATTGCTTGTTGATAATGGTATCCTGAATTATCTCTTTTACCTGTTTCAGTTCCTTTTCCCTTCCTATCATCGGAGATTTGAAAAATCTTTGCTGATCGACTTTCTTGAGTTTAATGAATCTGTAAACAGGTAATATATCACTTTTTCCCTTGAATTTCCTTGCAAAGGAGAGCGGTACCTGAGCAAAAGAGCTGGCTTTTTCTGCAATCATATCACTGCAGTAGATCTCATTTTTTTCTCCGGCAAATGCCAGCCTTGCTGCAAAATTGACAACATCACCAAGACAGGTCAGCTCACTCCTTCTTTCTCCACCTGATACTCCTGCATATGCAAGACCATATGTAATTCCCATCCTGTAGAAAACAGCTATGTGTTCATCAACAAGCTTTTTTCTCCATTCATCAGCAAAAGAGAGAGCTCTTTTTATGTCATCCTCATGACTTGTCGGGAAACCAAAGAAAATGAGCATCATTGCTCCCTTGTCTCCGAAGCTGAGTCTTGAAAGGAAGCCGTCAAACAAGGCAACCTCTGCAAAAGTCAACCTGAATATCCTGTCTATAAGGTCATGATTGAAGTCTCCCTCAAGAGGAATAAAAATGGACACAATTTGCCTGAATTCTCCCTTTTCCCAGATTACAAACTCGTCTGGAAAGAATTCCTTCAGCACATCATCAGGAATATCTGTACTGCTTATTGAAGCAATTTCGTCAGGCTGGAAAGTGTCTGTAAAATCTCTTTTAAGCTTTTCAGACAGGGTATAATTCCCTTTGGAAGTCTTATGTTCCATTTCTGCCGCTTCATCTATTGCATTACCCCTGAAATAATAACCTCTTCCATTCTCATTTCCCAGAATACCCCATTTAACAAGTCCTTCTGCAATTCCCATTTTTACAGATAATTTATAACTTCCCATATCTGTTTCTATAATACCTTCTCTTTCAAAAAAATGCAGGATTTCATTTGCTGAATTCATTGAAAAAGCGAATGCCTCTTTTCTGGATATCGAAATATCATCATGTATGAAAATTGCATAAAAGGCATCACCACCGAATGTTGCAATGAATCCCCTGTTTGAATATATGGTATCAACCATCGGATTGAATATCTTGCTGAGGATTCTAATTAATATCTCGCTTCCAGGTTTTCCATATTTCAGCAAAGTCTCTGTAAGGGGAGTAAACCCGGAAATATCGCAAAACATTACAAAAGCATTGAATTCTCCTGATATTTCATTTTGCCTTAACTTGTCGTGAATAAATACTGGTATATAAGGATGCATGAACTTCCTTTTAAATTTTTATTAAAACCCGAAATTGCAGTATTAATTGCAAGCAAAAACTGATTTTGTTTCAACAAACAGGCAAATGACAAGTTTTATCCATCTATTTTTCGACTTGACTAAATAGTTTAAATTAGCCTTTAGCTACTTTAATGAAACTGAAAAAAGGAAACATACATTACAGCAGGATTTTCTCTGTGTCAAAAGGCAGGGAAAAAGATGACCTGCAATTTGAATATGTATGTGCTATTATTGAAGATACCGGTTTGTTCACGGTTTTCAGATTAAAGACTAAGGCATATTTTGTCTGGAATGATGAAGAAACAGAATCTATACATCCAGTTTTCATTATTGGAGAGGAATACTCCATCCTGAAGTCAAAACTTGAATGGAGTGAAGGTTATCCAGGGCAAAAGATAAGACTTGGAGGTTATGAAATCCTGCTTGTTAAGAAGATCCATTATTAACTTATCTTCTCTCTAGCCAAAAATTATTTATCTACATTTTATCTTAGCATAAATTGACATGCATAATCATATGAATATCATAATGATAACAGAGATTTCAAAAATGGCATGATTTATGCGCTATTATTATTAAAGGAGAAAGAAATGGATAAAGAAAGATTTAAGAAAATTATAGATTCCTACAAAAATGATGTTGATGATATTGAAAAAGCAAAAAAATATATAAGGATATTAGAAGAAACATCAGCTGGGCTTTTAAGGACATTAAGTAATGGCGGGGTATTATTAATGAAGGCTAATATGCAGAAGACAGCTTTGTGGGATTTCACTTTTAAAGAGATGGAAATTCCTGAAAATAAATTTCAAGAATATTTCCAGGATAATCTTGAGAAGTATTTTATTGAGACTGTCAATAGCTCAGCTATGTCAAGAGAGATCTTTCTAGAAAGTAAGGATCAAGATTGGCTGCATTATTACGATCAACTAGTAAAAGCAGGCAAAATTAAACCTATTGAGATTTAACATGTTACTGTTATATCTATTGCAAGAAGATTTATAATGGTTATAGTGACATTAGCTTAGTAATAGCTAAAGATGATGAAAATATAAAAACATTAGAGGAATTAATAAAACAAGGAGGAAAAGATGGAAGTTTTGTCAGGTATAAAAATAGGTAATGCAAGGGAATACAAGAATATGAAAGTATATCCAGTTTATGTTGGGAAGGAAGATGAAATATTCCTTGAAGGACTTGAAGAAGCATTGGAAAAAAAGCATATAAAAATAAGAGAGGAAAGTGAATCTGGTAATGTGAACAATCTCGTGATTGAAAAAGGGAAAACAGAAGAAGAAATTCTTATACTTGCAGGGGAAATAATTGCAGGAGCCAAGCAAAACAGGACAATAGGATATGACATAATTCTCGGGAAAAAGGAATGCAAACTGGATAGTGAGGTTTATTGCGTAGAAAGAGGGAGATGGTCATATAGAACAAGGGATTTTGGCGCAACCAAATGTGCCATTTCACCTAAAATGAGATTTGATATTATCAATAAGTATGAAGGAGTCCATTTCAAGCAATCGAAATTATGGAGAAATATATCAATACTCAACAGTGCTTTACATTGTGAAAGTCCAACTGAATCTCTTACAGACAGCTTTGATTCAAAGAAATACAGGGAAGAAAGTCTTGAATACCTGAAAGCATTCAAGGAAATGCCAGAGAAAGACAGGAAAATGGCTGGAATGCTTGTATTCATAAATGACAAGGCAGTTCTTCTTGAAGCATTCAATAATAATGATATGCTTAAAAAATACTGGGAAAAACTCATAAATTCATATACACAGGAAGCTCTGTTTGCCGAAAAGGAAAAGAAGAGTGAGAAAGACTTGCCAGAAGAAATCCTTGAAAACCTGAAATCAGTCAAGCCTGACAAGTCAGTGAAGAGGGAAAGAGCTGATTTGTTTGAGGTTGACAAAAAACAGGTTAAGGGATATCTAACCATTCTTGATGACAAATTTGTTCATGCAAGCCTGTTTTTTTAAAAGAACAAATCTTGAAAAAAGGAATTGAAATGGCAAAGATGTTTCCTGGATCGGTAGGTTATTATAAAAAGAGCATTCCTGAATCAGAACTAACAGTACTGGAAACCATGGAGAAATCCCTTCCGGATGACTACATGGTTTTCTATTCCATTGCATATATAAACAGGAAAGATTCAAACAATATCCCTGCTCATGGAGAGGTTGATATAATAGTATTGAACAAGGAAAAAGGAATGCTTTTCCTGGAAATAAAGGGAGGAAGGAGAATATTCATAGAAAAGGGGGCATTTTATTCAGAAAACCATAAAGGTGAGATAAACAAGATAAAGGATCCTTTCAATCAAGCCAAGATAAACATGTATAGCATAAAAGACATAATATTGAAGAAAAATAATTTCAAGTGGATTGATGAGCTGCCTTTTTGTTATGGATATGGTGTTATTTTTCCGAATGGCATATTCAAATCATCTGCAATTTCATTCGATGAAAAAATGATAATAGACCATAAAGGTATCAACAGTATCAAGCAAAAAATAGACAATATATACGATTTCTGGAGTGGGAGTAAGCAAATGAAAAGTCCCCTCAATAAAAAGGAAGTTGATTTTCTGGTAAGGGACGTGCTTTTCCCTGAAAAAGATATTATTGAAAGGATTTCACTGGAGGAAATGTTTGCTTATGATGAAACAAAATTCATTAATGCTACAATAGAACAGGCGAATGTAATAAAGATAAATACTGATTTTAACAAGAGACTTCTTATCAGGGGAGCAGCTGGTACAGGCAAGACAGTAATAGCACTTGAAATTGCGAAGAGAAATGCATCCATGGGGAAGAAAGTGCTCCTGCTCTGTTATAACAGACTTCTTGGATATTATCTTTTTGAAGAAACAGGAAAACAGAGAATATAAGAGCTGGAAGTTTTCATGGTTTCATAAAACATTATTGTGATGAAACCATGGTGGAATTTGATGCTTTCCAGAAAAGTAAGGAGTTCTGGTTAAACACAGCTCCGGAATTGCTTATAGAAGCTCTTTCAAGAAAGTCTCTTTTCTTCGATTTGATAATAATAGATGAAGGACAGGATTTTGTTTGTTATAACTGGTGGAATGCAATTGAGGAAATGCTTCATAAAGATGGCAGCTGGTTCATTTTTTACGATCCCAAGCAGTTGCTGTTCGACAGAGAGAGAGAATCTGAGTCTTTCAGGTTTCCTTTCGAAGGACCAAATCTCATCTTGAGTTATGATCTCAGGAACAGCAGGAATATATTCAGGGAAATAAAAAAGGCATTCAATACTGAATGCCAGTGCCATTCAGAAATTCCTGATGGACAGAATGTGGTTTTCAGGCAGTATGAAAAGCCATCTGAACAGAAAAAGATAATAGAAGGAATTTTAAACAAGCTTTTATCTGAAAAGATAAACATGTCTCAGATTGTACTGCTGGGAACTCATTCGTTGAAGGAGAATTCCAGATCCTCAATAAAAGCAGGAGATTTTTTAGGAAAATACAAGGTAGTTCCTTATGACTTCAAATATCAGGCAGATACAATAAGGATATCCAATTCCTGGAACTTCAAGGGGCTGGAATCTGATATAGTAATAATTTTTGACATAGAGGATTCTGCGATTGATCAAAAGATGCTTTATGTCTCAATGTCAAGAGCTAAACTTCTATTGATACTTTTGCATGGCAAAGCTTTCAAGCCATGGAATTTCGAAAAATGACGTTCAGTTTAGAATGTTCATCAGAATCGTTTCATATTCTGCTTGACTAATTATAGTCAGGTACATAGATGCCTATTGAAGAAAATATGAGTGACATCAAGTCAAATTCATGGATTGAGGTTTCTACTGATCCTATATGGGGTGTTTCAGAAACGGATAATTCAATGGATTTATTCAATTCTGCTTTTTTTCATTTGCTTTTCTTCCTTTCCGTTTTCGACAAGGAGGAAATTCCCAATGAGAACCTTAGAAAAAGACTGCTTAATGAGACAGAGCAGTTCACCGGGGTTTTCTCCAAAGGCAGTTTCCTGATTACAGGGAAATTCACCCCGATGTATAACCAGGATGGTTACAGATTCTGGACGATTCATCTTTTCCCTGAATTACCATCATATCTTATAACGAATGCATTAACAAATGTAGATCATGGAGTTGCAATAATAGATAGTGATGGAAAGATAGTTTACCTTAACAGGTATTTTGCAAAAATTCATGGGAAAAGACTGGATGAATTGATAGGAAAGGGATTACCCTGGCTTTTCAAGGGTAAGGAAAAATCCTTCTTCAAAGCTCTTGATGAAGCAAAGGAAAAGGAGTTCTTTCAGATGGAGATTGAAAGGACAAGGGATGACGGATTGAGCTTCTGGAGCATTTTTTCAATAAAGCAGATAGGTATTGTAAAAGCTACTTATTTCTTGTGCCTTGTATATGACACTACGCTTCTAAGGCAGACTGCATCCGCACTAGATTATTCAACCCTGAGATACCATAATCTTGTGGAGCATATAAATGATGGGTATTTTGTAATCCAGGATAATAAGATAATAGATGTAAATAAAGCCTTTCTAGAAATATTTGAATATGAATACAAGGATCTTGATAAAATAAAAATTACCCAGTTGGCAACTACTTCATATAAGAAGAAACTTGTTAATAGTTATAAAAGGAAACTCAAGGATTTCAATGGCACCCCTTCTATTTATAGCTTTGAAATCAAGACTGGAAACGGCAGCATCAAGATGGTTGAAACCAATGTTGGTATGATAGAGTTTGAAGGGAAAAAGACAATAATCGGAACAATAAGGGATATAACTGAGAAAATTGAGATAGAAAAGAAACTAGCGGAAAATGCGAAACACCTGGAAGAACAAGTAGAGGAAAGAACCTTGATGCTGAAAAATACATTGACTTCACTTGAAAAAGCGAATAATGATTTGAAAGAGATTATATCAGTTATTTCCCACGATATAAAATCTCCTGTGATTGCCCTTCAAGGCTTTCTCCAGCTTATCAAGGTACAGCATTTAAACAAGGACTATCCTTATTACAAGGAGCTTGTTACTTCAACTGATAAACTGAGTGACTTGCTTCAAGACCTTTTCTCTATAGCAATCATAGGGAGATACGAAGATAAAAAGGAATGGATCGATCTTAAGAAGATGATACCTGAAGTTATTGTTCTTCTCGAACAGACACTTCCTTCTTTAAGAGAGTTCATAACAGTAGAGCTCTCCATATCAAGATTATATATAAGTGAAAAAAGACTTTTTCAGTTGCTTTCCAATCTCATAAATAATGCATATAAATTCTCCAAGACAATAAATGAACCCAGAATATTCCTGAAGATTTATGAAGAAAACGACCTGTATTGCTTATCTGTTGAAGATAATGGTCCAAACATTCCTTTCAGCATGATAGACAAGGCTTTCAGCATTTTTGGTAGGCTTCATGCCAATAATGTAGAGGGAACAGGCGCAGGATTGGCAATCGTGAAGAAAATAATAGACAACTGGAATGGTAAAATTGAAGTGGAGACTTCTGAACTGGGTGGACTTAGGATTACCTTGAAATGGAACAAGCTCAAACACCATAAAATGTTGCACTAAAAAAAGAAAGCATGGATTGACATGAAATACATAATGGTTTTATTGATGGCTTTTTCTACTCTTTTCACAGCTCAGAAAGAAGAGGATTTTATTGAAGCAGCTGGTGATGGGGATCTGGAAAAGGCAAAAAACTATATTAATAAGGGAGTCAAGGTAAATGCAAGAACAGAGGAAGGCGAAACTGCACTCATGGCTGCATGTTCAAACAGTCATTATGAAGTGGTATCTTTTCTCCTTGAAAAAAAGGCTGATGTAAACCTGAAGGATGAAACCGGATGGACTGCTCTCATGTCGGCATCAGGAAGCGGTAATATTGATATAGTTAAAGCGCTTCTCGAAAAAGGAGCTGAGGTAAATGATACAGATAATGACTGGGGAAATACTGCCTTGATGGAAGCAGCCAAAGAAGGTCATTTTGAAATAGTCAAGATTCTTGTAGAAAAAGGGGCTAAGATAAATGCTAAAAATGTTGATGGCCAGACAGCTTTGATGGATGCTGCTGAGGGAGGACATAAAGAGATAGTATCTTATCTTATAGAAAAAGGGGCAGACTACAAGGCAAAATTCATAGATGGTGAGACAGTGCTTATGTATGCTGCATCAGGTGGTTCCATTGAAATAGTCAAGCTTATGGTCAAGAAGGGAATGAATGTCAATGAGAAATGCAAGAATGGATGGACTGCATTGATGTTTGCTGCTTCCGGTGGATATACTGAAATAGTAGCATTCCTGCTTGAAAACGGGGCGGATATTAATGCAACAGAAGAGCTTGGCTGGACTTCGTTGATGAGAACCGCTTTTGATGGAAAGGAAGAGATTGCTGTTCTGCTTTTAAAAAAGGGAGCAGATAGCAATATAAAAGATAAAGATGGAAAAAATGCTGCTGCTCTTGCATATGAAAGCGAGAATTATTCAATAGCATTGAAAATTCTTTTCAAGGGAATTCCCTTGATGGGATGAAACAGGAATAACCCTATATTATTCCCTTGTCTTTCAATTCCTGTTCAGCTTTAGAGTAATTATCTGTGCTTTCAATATTTCTTGATGCCTCAATAAGCTCATTCATTCCGTCTTCAAATGAAACAAGTGGATGCCAGTTCAGGACTTTCTTTGCAAGGGTTATGTCAGCATAGCAATTCCTTACATCACCTTTCCTGAATTTCCTTCTTATCTCAGGTTCTGCCTTGCTTCCATAAAGGTTTGCTATTGTTTTTGCAACCTCAAGAATGCTCACTGGTAAACCAGTTCCAATATTTATTCCAAGGAAATTTGCAGCATCGCTTTCAAGTGCTAGCAGGTTTGCCCTTGCCACATCATTTATGCTTATGAAATCCCTTGCCTGCAACCCATCTTCATAGATGATTGGGGGATTGCCTGACTTTATCCTGCTCATGAAAATTGCTGCAACACCAGTATACGGATTAGAGAGACTTTGTCTCGGACCGTAAACATTGAAATAACGCAATGCAATAGCAGGAATCCCGTATGTCTTTCCTATATTCAGAACAAGATCCTCCTGTGTCGCTTTCGTTATTGCATATATGCTATTGGATTGACGTTCAGCTTTTTCATCAGTAGGAACAGGAGTGAGGCGATTATGGCAGCCTTCTTTCGGACAATACAGATCCCAGTCGCTGTTCTTTAGCTGTTCCTCGCTTCTCAAGCCAGGTCTAACTACTCCATGCTTCTTGCACATGTAATTCCCTTCACCATAGCTTGACATGCTAGCAGCAACAATTATTTTCCTTATTTTGTGCTTGTTATTTACAATTATATCAAGCATGTTAGCCGTTCCTGAGACATTAACATCAGTATAATGCTTGATTTCATACTGGCTTTGTCCAACTCCAACTGCTGAAGCCTCATGAAAAACTGCTTCTGATTTCAGTATCAATTCCTTGAACAAATCATAATCAAGGACATCACCCTTCACAAATACTGCCTTTTTGTTGAGATAATCAGGGATTTTTCCATTCTCATGAACTTGTGGATCCAGGTTATCCAGAATTGTAACTTCATGTCCTGCATCTATCAAGATATCTGTTATATACGATCCTATGAAACCTGCTCCACCTGTCACTAATATCTTCATGATAACTCCTTGACGTCTCGCTTAAATCGATTTGTTTTTCTTGTTGAAGATTTTGTTCTTGAATTCATTGAAAAACGATACAAAAGTCTCTATCTGCTTATCATAAACATCTATTTCCATATATGCATCTTCAGTATGCTCTTCCTGATATCCAATACCAATATTGAATGCACAAGCTGTTGGATGATCCCTGAGATATTTTATGTCACTTCCAGTTCCCTGACCTTTATGAAAATACCTTTCTACATGAGCAATTATATGCTCTGGTATGCCATCATCATATACTACAAAATCATAACCCTTCCTGTCAAATTCAACTATCCAGTTATAATTATCGAAAAAGGATAAATCAAGGTTGGAAATTGTGGATCTGCCATCCTCTTCATTGTCAGTAAGCAGTATATCCAGATGAATGCCTCTTGATGGAAGTTCTTCAAGCAGAGTATAAACCCCCAGCCTGTCATCAAGTGTCTGGCATGATATCAAATCCTCTTCTATATTGAAATCTGAATATTCGTTCTTGCTGTCAAGGTGAGCCACTCCCAATATCCTTGAGCTCTTCTTCTTTAGATACGCAACTCCATTCTTGCTTTTGAGTTTTTCAAGTTCGTATTTCATGGCAATCTCATCCTTGGGAGCTTCACAAAGATACTTGAGTTTTGCTATTTCCTCTAAATTCATTATTCACAATCCTTTCTTGAGTTTTCAGTAAGCATTCTTCCTGAAATCCAGTGTCATTAATAGTGCATCCTCAGGGGGATCGTCATAAAAATTTACTCTCTTTCCTGTCAATTCAAATCCCAAACTGATGTAGAGATTCTGGGCACTCCTGTTTGATACCCTCACCTCAAGATGCACTCTTTCAGCGCCATCCTCTCTCACTTTATGAAGCCAGTCTGTCAAGAATTTTCTTCCAATCCCTTTCCTTTGCCATGAAGGCTCTATTGCTATGCTAAGTATATGTGCTTCATCAATATATAGTCTGCCGCTTATATAGCCAATTGGATCATTCTTGTAAAGAAAAATTTCTGAATATTCCTCGCCTATTTCATCTGAAAGCATTGCTTTTGACCAGGGATCCGGATAGCAGGCATTTTCTATTTCGTGCAGTTTGTCTAGATAAGATCCTTCGAATGGAACTGATTTGAAGAAATTGAAGTTCAAACTATTCTTTCTTTTCTGCTTCTTCCGTATCGCCTTCTTTTTTATCCTTTTCTTTTGAAACTGGTTTGTTTATTTCCTCTTCGATATCTTCTATGCCACCCAAGGCTTGCTTGAATTCCCTCACTCCTCTGCCTAATCCCTTGGCAAGCTCAGGGAGTTTTTTTCCACCAAAGAATAGCAGAGCAAGCCCCAGTATGACAAGAAGCTCAGTCATTCCTATACCCATTATATTTCCTCCATTCTATTTTCTTGTATGATAATAAATTGGATATAAAAAGTCAAGAGAAAACTATTCCATGTCTGGAAAAAGTCTCTGCGTGAATGCTATAAGTATTATCATATATGCAAGCAGAAAAGAAGGGACATATATCTGGGGAACAAAGACTCCCAGACCTAATAGAGGAACTGATATTACAAGGAAATTCTTTGCCTGATCCCCTGGATGCATGCCAATCAGAATATGAGTTTGCAGGCATATATTGAATACTATTATGAACAGTATGAATGATATTATTGAAAGAGTATTATAAGGAGGGAATGCAGTGTAATATTCAATAAAGAAAGGGATTAATGTAAGAAACCAGAAAACGTTCGCAACAAACAGGAAAGCTATTGATGTAAACAGTTGCGGGATCTTGCTTCTTGGAAACATTTCTATTATATTCAGCCTGAATTCACCATAAGGATTCTTGATTAGTGTTATGAAAAGAAGCGAATAGATAATCTGTGAAAGATAAAACAGCAGTAATGCTTCCTTGAAGAGAAATGCTGGTCTTACTGTCGAATAAATCAAATGCAAAACAATTCTCAAAGTTGCAACAGTGAAAAATATTTCTAAAATATTAGACCATGTTATTGGAATCATAATCTGCTCACTAAGCAGACTGACAGAACTTCTGTCTTCAGAAAATCTAGCTAGCATACGAAATATGATATTCAAAAAGCGTGCCAGAAGTTTTGACATCTATTAAAATACTTTCTCTCTGATATTCCCTAAAAAATCTTTGTTTGCTTCAGTCCTTTAAATTATAATTATGTCAAGTAATATCAGTGAATCTGCTGATAATTGTAACAATCATTAAGAAGAGGATTTTTATCTGAAATATATTAAAGCATGTCATTTGCAATAAGCATTTCGATAAAAATATACTGCTTGTTGCCAGTTCAAGTATTTCTTCTACGACAAATTGCTCTTGAAAAGAGAGCTTTTGGATAGTGAATAATTATCAGAATTCGTGTCCATAAGTCTTTGGAGGCTAGATTAATATAAAAAACAAAAAATCCTTGACAATCTATTTTTTTTTTTTTTTTTGACTAAACAGACTTTTTATGGAAAGCTATTAGTATTATTTAAAAGAATGTTATTAATAAAAATACCATCAAAAACCTATTCTGAAAGCATAATATTAAAAGGAGGTTGAAATGAAGATCTTAATAAAGGAGGTTGAAATGAAGATCTTAATATTTGTAATAGCATTATTTTTATTCTCATCAAATACTATATATGCGCTTGAACCTCTTTA
>JAFGND010000049.1 GCA_016927185.1 Candidatus Coatesiibacteriota bacterium | reverse complement strand
AAGTAGTAACTTTTGAGACCTTTTCTTTATAATTATATACTGAAGTTAATATCTCCTGTATGCATCAATAAACAACAGTGAGAAGCTATGTTTTATATAATTCCTTTGATTCATATTGAAATCAGACTCTTATCAGTAAATCATTATTTAAGGTTTTCCTTATAATTATTAAGGTAAGAAAATTATATTAACCTCACCCCGTCTTCCAGACTCCCCTCTCTACAAGGAGAGGGGCTAGGGGTGAGGTTTACAACTCAGTCCATTAGTCTTTGGGGTTAAATTAATCCTGAATCCTAATGTTACTTGACTAAAACATGCAATATTTGTGGCTTATACATACAAAAAAGTGCGGAAAGGTTGATGATTTTTTATGACAGAATCAAATTCAAACAATGAATATAATGCCCAGAAAATTAAAGTCCTGAAAGGACTTGAAGGGGTCAGAAAAAGACCTGCAATGTATATTGGTTCGACAGGTGCTCCTGGATTGCATCATCTGGTATTCGAAGTTGTTGATAATAGTGTTGATGAAGCATTAGCTGGTTTTGCAACAAAAGTACTGGTTGAAATTCTCAAAGATGGAAGCGTCAGGGTATCAGATAATGGAAGAGGAATACCTATTGATATGCATCCTACCGAGAAAAGACCAGCCCTTGAGGTTGTAATGACAGTCCTGCATGCAGGTGGCAAGTTCTCTTCAGATTCGTACAAGATTTCAGGTGGTTTGCATGGAGTTGGAGTGAGTGTGGTAAATGCACTTTCAATATGGTGCGAAGTTGAAGTTTCAATGAATGGACAAATCTACAAACAAAGATACAGCAGGGGAATCCCGGTAACTGAGCTGGAAATAATAGGCACTTCTGTTTCTACTGGAACAAAGACCACTTTCAAACCAGATCCCGAGATTTTCGAAACACTTGAATTCATATTCGACATACTTGCAGAAAGATTGAGGGAGCTTGCATTCCTGAATCAGTCGCTTGAGCTAAGTCTTATAGATCACAGGAATGGGCAGGAACAGGTTTTCTGTTATGAAGGAGGCATAAAGAGTTTTGTTTCTTTCATTAATGAGTCAAAGAATCCACTTCATGAAGATATAATTTATGCAATAGATAAGATGGAGGATGTAATCGTAGAAATAGCATTGCAGTATAATGATGGTTACCAGGAGAATATATATTCCTTTGTCAATAATATCAATACTCATGAAGGCGGTACCCATCTTATTGGCTTCAAGAAAGCATTGACCAGAAGTCTTAACGACTATACAAAAAATTCATCATATTTTAAAAAGGAGAAGAGCATACTTTCAGGTTCAGACGTAAGAGAGGGAATCGTTGCCATAATAAGTGTCAAGATGAAAGATCCGCAGTTTGAAGGACAGACAAAAGGGAAACTGGGAAACAGTGAAATACTGGGAATAGTAGAGACAGCTACCAAAACAGCATTGGATATCTATTTCGAAGAACATCCTAATTCAGCTAAGATAATAGTAAATAAGTGCTATATAGCAGCTCATTCAAGAGAAGCTGCAAGGAAAGCCAAGGAGCTTACAAGAAGAAAAAGTGCGCTTGAGTCAAATTCATTGCCAGGAAAACTTGCTGATTGTTCATGGAATACTCCTGAAGATACTGAGATTTACCTTGTTGAAGGGGATTCAGCAGGAGGCAGTGCAAAACAAGGAAGAGACAGAAGATTTCAGGCAATATTACCTCTCAAGGGCAAGATCTTGAATGTAGAGAAAACAAGACTTGATAAGATGCTGGCAAACGAGGAAATAAGAACAATAATTACTGCATTAGGTTGTGGAATTGGTGAAGAGGATTTTTCATTGGAGAAAATCAGGTATCATAAGATTATCTTGATGACTGATGCCGACATTGATGGAGCACATATAAGGACCTTGTTGCTTACATTCTTTTTCAGGTATATGAAGGATTTGATTGAGAATGGTCATATTTATATAGCTCAACCACCACTTTACAAAATATCTTACAAGAAACATGATCATTATGTATATAGTGATTCTGAAAGGGATATCAAACTAAAGGAAATTGGTGAAGACGGAATTACTGTTCAGAGATATAAGGGCTTGGGAGAAATGAATCCCGATCAATTGTGGAGCACTACCATGAATCCTGAAGAAAGAACACTATTGCAGGTAACCCTTGAAGAGGGATTTGAAGCTGACAGAATATTCAGTATTTTAATGGGAGAAGATGTTGAAAAGAGAAGGTTGTTCATAGAAAGCAATGCAAAATACGTAACCAACTTAGATATATAAGGAGCGAATGATGAATATAGAGGGTATGAATGAGGGTTTTTTCCCCAAGTATTCTCTTCTAGATAAGCTGATAGGAATAGGCAGTGGAATAGCAGCTTTTGTTGTTTATTATATTACGTTAACTCCTTCAATCCCTTTCTGGGATTCCGGTGAGTTTGTTGCAGCTTCCTCTATATTAGGTATTCCTCATCAACCTGGCTCTCCATTTTATGTAATACTGGGAAGAATCTTTTTTATGATGGCGCTTCTGAAGGATTTCGCAGGAAGAGTGAATTTGCTAAGTGCCGTAGCAAGTGCCGTAACAGTATTGGTATCTTTTTTCATGGTAGTGGAATTAATCCGTATATTGGTAAAAAATGATACAATACCCTGGTATGGACATTTGGCAGCATGTTGCGGAGCAATCGCTATGGCTTTCTCATATACTTACTGGACTAATTCAGTTGAAGCTGAAGTATACGGGACAGCTGGATTGTTTATTTCCTTGTGCCTTTATCTTTTACTGGTTTGGTTCAGGAATCCTTCCAGATATTCATTGCTGATTGTCATAGCTTTTTTGCTTGGACTTTCAATATCAAATCATATGACATCATTTCTTATAGCTCCTGCAATCGTAGCACTTGTTTATATAAAATTATACCCAAGAATAGGAACAAAAGCATTCTTCATGACTACCGGATTTGTTCTTGTGTTTTTCCTGCTGGGTGTTATCAAGGTAGATTTTGTGGTTGAAAAATTCATGAATATTGTCGTTTTAATCATATTATCTTGCTTGATTTATTCTCTGTATTCAGGTTATAGTAAAAAGGAGATCTCATTAAATGAGTTGAGGAGATTTTTTAAAATCTCATTATTGTCATTAGTAATGTTCCTTCTGGGATTAAGTGCTCATCTTTATTTACCTGTAAGAAGCAATTTAAATCCGAGAATTGTCAATGAAAGCAAACCTAATACGTGGACAATGTTCTGGGGTTTTGTTAACAGGCAGCAGTATTCCCAGACATCAATGTTTGAAAGGAAGACGGATCTTTCCATACAGTTCAAGAAAGAATTCTGGAGATATTTCGAATGGCAATACTTCAATCCATCAAAGGTAAACAATACTTTCAAGATACTAATGATTTCAGTAATAATAGTGCTGATACTGTATGGGGTTGTCTCACCACTTTTTTACAGTATTCAGGATAAATCTCCTCCTTCAGACGAGAGGAGACTTGTTTTCTGGCTCAATCTGCTTTTGTTTTTGCTTTCAACCATAGGGCTTTTCGTATATCTGAATTTCTCTGCAGAAGAAGTCAGGGATAGAGATTACTTTTATGCACCTACTTACATGTTCTGCAGCTTTTTTCTGAGTATAGCTATTTTCTATGTAATAAGAATGCTGGAAGACAGAATTTATCAAATAGCAGGAGGAGCAGTCTTCTCAATCCTGGTTTTACTGGGAGCTGCATCATGGTGGCATGAGCATGACAGAGCTGGAAATGAAGTAGCTGCAGACTACGGCAGGAACATTATAAATAGCATGGAATTGAATCCAGTAGTTTTCACCAATGGAGATAATGATACTTTCCCTCCATGGGCTTTAATGTGCGCATTTTATTACAGACCTGATGTAAGATTGGTTAATCTTTCTCTAATAAACACATCCTGGTATGCAACCCAGCTTATGATTGATGAACCAGTAACACCTTTCACTATGACAAAAGAACAGGTTGTCAAGCTTGATGAGGATTTGCTGCACAAATATACAGCAACTGATTGGAAGTCAGAGGTGAGAAGGGGAGAGTGGGGTTACAGCAAGGGACATGTTTTCAATGTTGGCAAGTTGAAGTTGACAGTTGAAGAAGAACTAATGCTACCAATGTTCAGAGATTTCATGCTATTCAGCATTATTGAAGCATCAATGAAGAAAAACATGCCAATCTTTTTTGCTGTAACTGTACCTCAGAGGAATATGGAGCTATATCATCCTCTTTCAAGGATGGAAGGGATGGTATCCAGAATTACTCAGGAACCTTTACCTGATGATTTTCATATGATAAGATTGATATCTAATGCAGGAAAATATTACAATTGTGCGTCCTTGCAGGATCCATCTGTATTCGTAGATGATGAAACAAAGAGACTGTCTATCAATTATTCAATTGGATTGAAAAAAATAGCTGATTGGGGATATGGTAAGGGACATTATAAACTTGCATTAAGAGCTTTAACAAAGGCTGCACAGTTTAAAGCTAATGATTCAAGAATGAGATTGGTTATTTCTATAGATCTGGTAAGATCAGGAGCTATAAAAGAAGGACAGGGAATGTTTGATAAAGCTCTCATTGACTTTGAAAAAGAAATGACGGCAAAAGGTGTAGCAGTAAACCAGATAAAAGCAAACAAGGTTTTTGCATATGCGGAAATAACTAATTCACTAGGGTTGTTTTATAAGAGTCAGAAACAGTATGATAAGGCTAAGCAGGCATTCAACCAGGCAATTCAGACTTTTCCTTATTACAATCAAGCTTATTCAGAGCTGGCAGAAATTCATGTATTACAGGGGAATTATAAAAATGCAATTACTATTCTTGAGAAATACCTTAATCAGGAAGTTGTAATAGAAGGAAGGATTCCTCCTGAGAGAGTGGAAAATATGAGGAGAAAACTGGAAGAATATAAAAAGCATGTATCGGAAGTAATTCCTGAAAAGAATGATTCTGCATCTAAAGCAGATTCACTTAAAAAAGGATAGAAATGGAACAGCATAGCACTACCGTTATAGGATTAAGAAGAAATGGTATTGTTGCAATAGGTTGCGATGGACAGGTTACACTTGGTAATACTGTTGTAAAGCATAAAGCTATCAAGATAAGAAGACTGTTTGATAACAGGGTTCTAGCAGGTTTCGCAGGTTCGGCAGCTGACGGATTATCATTATTCGAGAAGTTTGAAGGTCACTTAAAAGAAAGTGATGGACAATTAATAAAAGCAGCTGTTGATATGGGCAAGGAATGGAGACAAGACAAGATATTAAGAAGGCTGGAAGCAGTACTGATAGTTATGGATTTGAATAACGGATTGCTTATCTCAGGAAATGGGGATATACTGGAACCTGATGATGGTATATTGGCAATAGGTTCAGGAGGGGCTTATGCATTGGCTGCAGCTAGAGCTCTTTTCAGATACAGTGACCTGAGTGCAAAGGAAATCATCACGGAATCATTAGGCATAGCTTCAGAAATATGCATATATACTAATTCAAGCATTACAATATACTCACTTGAGGCATGAAATGACAATAAATCTTCTCCCCAGGCAAATTGTAGAAGCTCTGGATAATTTCATTGTTGGACAGAAGAAGGCAAAGAAGGCAGTTGCAGTTGCAATAAGGAATAGATGGAGAAGGCTTAGGGTAACAGGCAGAATGCAGGATGAAATAACTCCCAACAATATTCTGTTGATAGGACCGACTGGTGTAGGAAAGACAGAAATAGCAAGGAGATTAGCTGATCTTGTAGGAGCTCCCTTTATAAAAGTTGAAGCCAGCAAATTCACAGAGGTCGGTTATGTTGGCAGGGATGTTGAAACCATGGTAAGAGATCTCCTTGAAATAGCAATAAACATGATTAAGTCTGAAAAAACCTTGAGAGTTGAACTGCAAGCAAGGGAAAATGCTTATAATAGAGTCCTTGATAAGCTGATCCCATCTTCTAATGTTGAAAATGAGGAAAGAAGGCAGCATACAAGAGAAAGACTCAGGGAAAAATTAATAAAGGGAGAACTTGATTTACGAGAGATTGAAATAGAGCAGCAAGTTTCCTCTAAACCTAGTTTTGAGATTTTTTCAAATCAAGGTATGGAAGAAATGGGTGTAAGTCTGGGAAGTATTTTTGATAATATAATGCCAAAGAAAACTAAAATCACAAAGAAAACAGTTGCTCAGGCAATTGCATATTTTACTCAGGAAGAATCACAGAAATTGGTAGATATGGAGTCAGTTATTGAGGAGGCAAAGGAACTGACTCAGCATTCAGGGATAATTTTCATTGATGAGATTGATAAAGTAGTTGGTTCTTCAACTGATCATGGACCTGATGTTTCAAGAGGAGGTGTCCAGAGAGATTTATTGCCGATAATAGAAGGATGCAGCGTAACTACTAAATATGGAATGATAAATACGAAACATATTCTGTTTATTGCGGCAGGAGCCTTCCATATCAATAAACCAAGTGATTTGCTCCCTGAATTACAGGGAAGACTGCCTATACGAGTGGAAATGGATTCTCTGTCCGAGGATGATTTCATAAGGATTTTGAATGAACCTGAAAATGCGTTAACTAAGCAATATAAGGAGTTGCTCTTGACAGAGGGAATAGAGTTGGAATTCGAAGAGGATGCCATTAGAGAAATAGCAAAAATTGCTGCCCAGGTTAACAGGGAAGTTGAAAACATTGGAGCAAGAAGGCTGCAGACAATACTTGCAAAAGTTCTTGAACCAATACTTTTTGAGATACCAAAAGATAATGATAGAATTGTTATCACGAAAAATTGTATTGACAAAACTCTCTCTGATTTTGTAATTAATAAGGATTTAAGCCGCTATATTCTTTAAGTAGAGGAACAATATGAAAACTAAATCTTTTTTTATTTTATTGGTTGCTTGTTGTTTAACA
This sequence comes from Candidatus Coatesiibacteriota bacterium, assembly GCA_016927185.1. Taxonomy (GTDB): domain Bacteria; phylum JAFGND01; class JAFGND01; order JAFGND01; family JAFGND01; genus JAFGND01. The sequence goes on along the minus strand of JAFGND010000049.1, from coordinate 11,708 downwards.
GTTAATTGTATTTTTGTCAAGAGAGACAATCCATATGATCCTGATGGAACCAATTATGATAAGAGAAAAGCTAATCATGCTCCTGAATTCTGGTTTACGGTTCCATCAGATACTACGAATACCCAGGCTGATTCAAGCATTACTGTCAGATGGGACTATAAAGATGAGGATAATGATGAATGTTTTGTTGATTTGTATTATTCGAAAAACACTGATATTGACAGTATAAAGCTGATTACAGAAGGTATAAAAGCTATAGATAAAGCCTATAAATGGAATTGTATTGATGTTCCAGAAGGATCCTATTATCTCTATGCTGAAATAGATGATCAGGTTTCTGCTATTAAAAAGAAATCAATTCAAAAGGAAATCATGCTGAAAGAGATAAGCAAGATCAAATTATTAACTAATATCAATAAGGTCGGGAAAAAACACAAGAAAATGGTTTTAGTAGGCGTATTCAGCAAAGGTAAAGTGGAAATCTCTCACAATGCTTCATTTTCGATTTCATTTCTGAATCCACCAAAAGATGGTTCGTATGGTTCAGAAATTTTCCCGATTATATGGGAATTCAGCAATCCGGATAGTATAAAAGATGTAAAAGTAGATTTTTATTACGATACTGATAAAGATGATACTGATATGACATTGATAGCTGAGGGGATAGAAGCCAGTACAGAATTGTATAACTGGGACTGTGATTCTATTCCTAATGGAGCATACTATATATATGCTTATGTTTATGATGAGGGAAGCATTATGAAAGGTCAGTCAAGAAGATTGGCGATGAAAAGACCTCATAAAAAACTGTCTAATTTTAATAGAATTAGAATAACTCCTAAATCAAGACTATCAATAGTTGGTGATTCAGAAAGAGAATTTACGACTTATAGTGATAGTACTGTTACAATTCTTCATCCCAAATGGGACTTCAAGGTGGATCCTGGTGAAAAAATCATAGGATCCCCGCTTCTGTCAGAAATAAATAAAAGGCTTTATATATTCACTCAATCCAGTTCTGGTTTTATATATGTTTTTAACAGAGGTTCCAGACAGAGAGAAGCTAGAATTCCTGTGAACGGTGTCCTGTTGGAACCATGTTATCCATGCATTGATCAAAGCGGAGCACTTTTTGTTTCAACAAGAGACAAAGGTTTAGTAAGATATGATAGTGATTTGTCAGAATCATGGACTACAAAAGATGTTTGTACTACTAATCCAACTATGCACAATGACATGATTTATCTGGGTACTCTTGAAGGTTCAAAAGCATTCAGAAAAGATGGAACTCTTGTATCTACAATATCAACTACCTTGAAAGGGAAATTCCAGCCTTCAATTATTGCAATAACAGATAGATCCCATTACATTTTCTTTCCACACAATGAGAAATTGCTTGTTGCAACAAATATAGATGATAGAATAACTGTGTTGCATGTTGGAGACATTGGATGTTCATGGGAGAAAACAACATCAGTAAGATCAGATTATGGCAGTTATGCAATACCGGGAGATGATAGTTATTTTTATGTTTATGATTGTTTTCCGGGTGACAGAACTAGACAAGTTAGAATAAGTGATGATAATTCGACATCATATTTTGCTTTTGGGATACCTATTATAATGAACAGGTATATTTATGTGGGGGACAGGAGTGCTAAAAAGCTTCTTGAAATTAATCCATTTAATAGTTATAAAGCCACTGAAAAAATGGATTTTGGTGAAGGTGCTACTGATATAGAATCTTGGGTTATATCAACAAATGATGAGCATGCATATATTGTACTTGATTTGGGTTTTGTCATAGAGAGTTCTGATTCAGACCATAATGTATGGATAACACCATCCATGGTAATGTTTCAGCCTTCCGTTATGGACAGGGAAATATTCATTAGTCTGGAGAAGAGGATTGTTGTATACGATGTAAAAACTCAAGGGAAATGGCCAATGTTTCAATACAATAATGAAAGAACTGGTGACTGCTTGAGATAAGCCAGAATGTAGGTAGGGAGATAATAGAATACCGCTTATCAGCGGTATTCTTATTTTTTATTGCTCTTTTGCCATCTAGACAATAAATTCCTGTTGTTTTTTGTTTTCATTGGGGATTGGATAAAATAAATGCTCTTCTTGTCCTTTGGCCAGAGCACTAAATAATAACTTCCTGTAGAAATTATCTTTCCATCTGTATCATCAAGAACACCAGCGCTTTTTGGCAATATGCAAGCTCTCTGGTTTTCTATAAAAAAGAAGTTCATTTTTTCAAGTGCCTTGGCATCGAATTTGCCTTCATATTCACCATTTATATTATCATTTTTTAGATATACATTTCTTTTCTCTATTGCAATGCTGAGATCCTTAAGGGTTTCGTCTATGAATTTGTCATTTTTCCATTTATCAATCAAATCGTTATAGTCAGTATTCAGTTGTTTCTCATATTTCAATTTTGCATCTTCAAGTTTTGCTGCCTCCTTGATATTTTCCGGTATTTTGGCACTGCTTGAAAGGTTTATATATTCCCTTTTTAACTTGCCGGAAACTCCACCCTTACTGTCAAAATTCAAGGTCAGTTTTGTAGTATCAAATTGCAGACAACCTGTACACACAAAAATAACTAGAATCCCAATGGCAAAAAATTTAATCATGATTATCCCCTTGAAAAAAGATTATCTTATTTTCTGTAACCAAGAACACGTTTCTTACGAAGTTGAGCAAGGCGATTTTGATACAATTTCTTAATTTGTCCCCAGGTAGCTTTGTTTATAGAGCCGCCTTTCTTTATATCTGTACTAAATCTCGGAAGCAGATAATAAGTATTACCTGACTGAGAAATAACTCCAATTGCAGTATATTTCTCTCCCAATCCAAAGATATTAACATCAATTCCAGTGCTTGGATCTATCCAGATCCATATTCCACCACTACCATCATCAATGCAAACAAGGCTTTCTGCAATATTGACTTTTGTAATCATGCCTCCTACAATAACAAGAAGACCTTCATATGTTTCCTGTCCTGCTTGAGAAGTTGACAGGGGAGCAGGGGAAGGAGGAACTGCTTCGCTATAAGTCTGCACGCTTAATACTTCAATAGTTAATTCTCCTTGACTAGAATATACGTTTCCTAAGACCTCAACTTCATTGCCTAGTTGCAAAGATGGTTTTGTAGCATCAATACATTTGATACCTGCATTGCTGTCTTGGATATAAAAAATATCTGCTCCAAAACGACCAGTTGGAACAGAAACAACTGCATGAACAATAACAGGATTAGTATACTGACCAGCTCTGATTTGACTTATATCAGTATAAGGTTTTGCTGAAAGTGAGCCTATGAGTAAACATAATAATATTAGTTTAGTCATTACGGACATTTATAATTAACTAGTTTATTTTGTCAAGGGTTGATTTATTTTTTTTGCAGGAAAAATTTAAGAAGAAGAAAATGATTGAGGAGATGTAATGGAGAAGAGAGTTCTAAGTGGTATCCAGCCCTCTGGAAGATTTCATCTGGGAAATTATTTCTCAATGATAAAACCTATGATTGAATATCAGAAGAAAAACAAGATTTTCTGTTTCATAGTGAATCTTCATGCGCTGACATCAGTGCAGTCGGGTGACTTGTTGAGGAAACAGACTTTTGAATCTGCCCTGGATTTACTTGCCTTGGGGCTTGATCCAGAAAAAAATATTTTCTGGGTACAGAATGATGTCAATGAGATAATGGAATTAACATGGTATCTTTCGTGCGTAACCCCGAAAGGATTACTTGAGCGCTGTCATAGTTATAAAGACAAGGTTGCCAAGGGGATTCCTGCCAGCCATGGTTTGTTTTCTTATCCAGTTTTAATGGCAGCTGACATATTGCTATATCAAGGTGAAATCATTCCAGTAGGAAAAGACCAAAAGCAGCATGTTGAAGTGACAAGAGATATTGCAATAAAATTCAATAATACTTATGGTGAAGTATTCAAACTTCCGGAGCCAGAAATTAGTGAGGATACAGGGATTATTCCAGGAATAGATGGACAGAAGATGAGTAAATCCTATAACAATACGATAGATATTTTTGCTGAAAAAACAGAATTGAAAAAGCAGATTATGAGTATTGTAACTGATTCAAAGGCAGTAGAGGATCCAAAGAATCCTGATGAAAGCATTTTGCTGGCGATTATGCAGTTTTTTGTTTCAGAAGAGGAATTCAATGACTGGAAAACGCGCTTTTGGAATGGTGGTACCGGTTATGGAGAAACAAAGAAATATCTGCTAGAGATTATAAACAATTATTTCACTCCATTCAGGGAGAAAAGAGAAGAATATTCTAAAGACAGGGAACTGGTTTTAAGAATTTTAAGGAATGGAGCAGATAAGGCAAGGGAAATAGCAATGGTTACCTTGAATGAGGTAAGAAAGAGAGTTGGAACAAAATATTATTAATCCTCTTTGAAAAGGAGGACTTTATTTTTTCCAGTTCTTTTGCATTTGTATAATGCTTTGTCAGCTTTGTCTATAAGATCTTCAACAGTTTTTGCATCTTCAGGAAATGAAGCTACACCAATACTTATCGTAAAACCAGGTAATTTGTCTACCTTGAGGGTTTCTGTTAAGGATCTTATTCTGTCTGCGATTAAAAAACCTTTCTCTTTCTGCGTTTGCGGAAGGAGTATAAGAAATTCCTCTCCACCATATCTGAAAACAGAATCACTTGAACGTAATTGCGTGTTGAACAATTCTGCCAAATTTACAAGTACATTGTCACCAGTTAGATGTCCATATTTGTCGTTAACTGATTTGAAATTGTCAATATCTATCATCATAATAATGAACTGCTCTTTATATCTGTAACTTCTCTCTATTTCTCCATGTAAGATTGATTCAAGCATATACCTGTTCTTCAAGCCTGTCAATGGATCCGTATTGATAAGTTCAGCAATTCTCCTGTAATAAGTGATATCAAGCTGGTCCTGATATATGAACTTCAGGGTTGTTTCTCCTAATGTTATTCTATCACCATCTTTCAAATTACCGGTTTTAACCCTTACTCCATTAATAACAACTCCATTCTTGCTTCCCTTATCCTTGATTATGAAACTTGGAAGGTTTTTGTTGAAAAGGATTTCTGCATGTTCCCTGGATATGCTTTCATCCTTTATAACTATATCTAAACCTTCTTTTCTCCCGATAATTATCCTTTTTTCCTTGAGAGGGAAGATCTGGCCTAGTGATACACCACTTATTACTATAAGAAGAGGGTCTGGATAAGAGTTTTTTAACATCTTTTTCCCAGATTGAGTTGAATCATCGAATGTTTTTCTTCCTGACATGACTGCAGCAGTTATTTTCTGGTATTTTTTGTCAATTATCAATTTCAATTATCCTTAAATTGATTTAAGCTCCCCTGATGAAAAGTCTAATGATAAAATTCACTGCTAGTTTAGAGTGGAAAAGAAATGAATAGACTAAAAATAAGGAAGCGTTAATTAATGGAAGCAGAAGCTTTTTATAATTCAAGGTTAATTTCAAGCTAACCTTAATCCTCTTCGTAAATCAACACATGCGAATTAAATACTTGTACGGATTTGAATTAATGTAAGCTTCCTGTTTCACTAAAAGATAACTGCAAAGAGGAGATAATATTCAAATGGACAGGTACACTTGACAAAAAAAGGAAAAATGAGCTTCTTGACTAAAGGAGGTATACGGCAGAATGAAGTATTTATTGCTGTTGAGTTTGATTTTGTTGATTACTGGCTGCGGTCAAATCAAGAGGAAATATAGAAACCTGGTTGAAGATACTTCTGATAATAAAAAAGAAATCAAGCAGACTGATATAAAAAATCCTAAAATCCCAATTCCCCAGATAAAGGCATCTAAAACAAGCAAGGTTCTTGACGCAAAGGTCAAAAAAGCAGTGGAAGATTATGCTCTTCATATAGATGCAATCTGGACATTGATAGAAGAAAACTCGAATGATGGAGTAAAAGCTATAGCTGCATATCAGAAATACTATGATGAGCATTCGAAGGAGTTGGAGGATATAGGTAAAATACTGATTCCTTTGAGAAATAGTGAATACTCTAATGAGATAAGAAACCTATATCTAAAGAAAACTCAAAAAAGCCAGAATATAGTAATAAAGCTGCTAAGGAATCCTTCTACTAGAGCCAGATTTAAAGAAACAATAGATTATACCCAAAAATTGAAGCTGGATTTTGTTAAGATTAATTGAACTAAAGAATTAAAATGAACAGATTTATATTATTCCTTATTTTTTTGGTTATTCAACAATCTGAAGCAAAACTTGTTTTCCAGAAGAACATTACAAATGGATTGAAACTGAAGAAGCATGTTTTTTATATAACTGAGGATGATAAATCAAAACAACCTGTAGTATTTTATATACTTGAAATTAAACCTGGGAAAAGAAGACTTGAAGTCCAGCTAGGGGATGACAGGATTAATGGAAGAGAAAAACTGACTGAAATGGTTAAAAGAAGAAAGGCTATTGCAGGTGTTAATGCAGATTTTTATACAGAAGGAGGTCCTCAGGGAGGAATTAATATTAAAGGCAAATGGAAAAGCAAAGTCAAAGGACATTGGCCAAATGTAATCTTCAGGCAATTTAAAAATAAAACCAGATCCATTGTCTTTTATGATCATACTTCAGCTGACAGGATGCGAAAAACTTATTATGCATGCTCTGGAAGTACAATGATACTGGAAAACGGCAAACCGGTTTTGAATGGTGTTACAAGTCCACATTCTTTTGCTTATGGCAGACACCCAAGGACAATAATTGCAAGAAAATCAAATGGAGATTTCTCATTGATAGTAGTGGATGGAAGGCAGAAATCCTCTGCAGGCTTGACATTACCTGAGGCATCCAGGTTTTTATTGAAACTGGGATATAGATGGGCTTTGAATCTTGATGGGGGAGGCAGCTCTACAATGGTTATAAGAAACAGGATAATGAATAATCCATCAGATGGAAAAGAGCGAAGTTTCGGAAGTGGAATTCTAGTATTTTAGGGGAAATAATGAAATCTCCAATTAGTCAAATAGAAAAGGTTTTTACTGGTTTAAAACTGCCAAGGGAAATCACAAATATACTGGATAGATTGAAGAGTAATCCTGATGATATGTCTATCTGGATAGAATTTGCTGAGAAGGCAGGTTTGATAGCTGAACAATATCTTCAGATAGAAGCATTTCTTCAGTCTATAGAAATTGGAAGGGCAGTTTTGATTGCTGCTTTATACTTGTACAAGCAGGAGCCAAACTACGACAATAATATCTTATTAATTCATTCTCAGCATAAGTTAGGGAGGCTTTTTTTTGCATCTGATCAGTTGTCTTTAGCTGAAAATCATTTCAAGATAGCCTATCAATTAATAAAACAGCTGCTTGGCAAGGAGAAAAATGCTTCATTAAAAGCAGCATTAGCTGGAATTTTACACTATCTTGGATTAACCTACCTTAATCTGGGTGAAGTAGATAAATGTGAAAGATATCTTGAAAGATCTATAGCTTTATATGAGAATCTTTTCAGAAATCATTTGGTAGGGCGCTTAGAATTGGCACATATATTAGAAACTTACAGTATTTTTTATAGAAAAAAACTGAACTATGCAAAAAGCGAGAAATATCTTCTCAGAGCAATTGATTTGATAAAAGAGGAAATACAGGAAAGTCCGGATGAATATAAGGCAAAACTTCTTATAAGATATAAGCTTAATCAAGGAAGGCTATACAGGGAAGCAGGATTGCTGGATTTATCTGAAGAAGCTACCAGGGAAGCGTTGATTTTGGTAGAAAAGGATATTCCGATAGAAAACAATGAAGATGTTCTAGTGTGCGTTTTTCATGAATTGGGGAATCTATACTTCAGAACAAGTGAGCTTGATTTAAGTAAGGATTTCCAGCTGAAAGCCGAGAAATTGCTCGAAATGAGAGCCCAGAAGTTACCATCAAAAAACAGGAAAAAGCAATACGCTGATTCATTGTTACAGTTGGCAAAACTATCTGCAAATCTTAGGGATATGAATAATGCAGAGAATTATTTCAAGAAATCAATACAGATATTCAAGGATACTAATCTGAAAGCAGAAACTGCTTTAGCATATTATTCTTTTGGTGAATATTTTGAAGAGAATGTAATGTTCAAGGAAGCCCTGAATGCATATCTTTCATCATACAATCTTATGAAGGAAATCCAGCCAAACAAGAATTTGAATTCAATCAAAGCTCTTTGCATAACCACAAGGAAATTATGCGGTTATTTTTTTGAAAGGAATGAACTAAGAGAAAAGCTTGAATATGCAATATCAATAATAGAAACTTTCAGTGACAGAAAAGCAATTCCATCTCTAATGAAAAGATACATTTTCCTGTATGAATTACTGCTTGATATTTATCTGAAAGCTGATAATAGCAAATATGAAGAACTTTTCAACAGGATAGATTCAAGGATCAACCATCAGGAGCTGATAACATATCTAAGAGGTAAATTCTCATTCGTCAGAAAAGACTATGAAACTGCAAAGCAGTATTTCATTTCTAATATTGAAAATGATGTGCTTTCATATCACAAGCTCATGGCATTTGAACAGGTTTTCATAGCTGAGGAAGATTATTCAAATTGGCTTGCCCAATGTGATTTCATACTAACATATCTGTATCCAGAGGATTTGAATGCCTATATCAGCAAAGAAACTGCCAGGGATAAGCTTAATGAAGATACTTCAAAAGAAAATAGTGAAATAGAACGTATATGTACTGAAAATGAACTATGGTTTGATGCAGCAATTAGATATTACAGATTCAACAAATTAGACAAATCTATGTTTTTTTTGCTGAAGGGTTTAAGACTTGATAAAAAGGATTATATTTCACCTAATATTTTCGCTGCTTTAAAAACAGGCAATTCAAAGATTTCAATCCATCATATAATATATTTAACTGCAAGATTGCTGATTGATAATGATTTTGATTTATCCCGGGAGATTATAAAAGATCTGTTTGTTCCTGGCAACAAAGATGACAATGAGGAGTACAGGAGTTATCTGGACCAGATACTGCGTTTTGAAATGATGCGTCAGGAAGTAATACCTTATGTTGATCTGCAGACTAAAAGTGAAGTATTCATCAGAGATGACAAATGCAATTTGATAAATATTTCGGTAGTATCCTCTTCAAGAATAGAAATAATTGAAAATCATTACAAATCGCTTCTGGATGAATTGCATAAGAAAGAAAAAGAACAGAATGATTTACAGATAAAAATAGGCTCACTATATGATGATATTCTTCAGGGTTTTAGAAAATGGGATATAGAAAAGGACAATATACTTGATGACTTGATAAAGAACAAGTCTATTGAACTGGATGAGAAAAAAGCATCCATTTCCTTCAGGCTAGGATTTGGCAAGGATGAAATACATAAAATAGAGTCGGATCTAAGTGAGTTGAGAAAGCTATATGAGGAAAATAAGGAGCTTAAAAAACTGAACAAAGACTTCAATAATCTTGAAAAAGAGGTTTGTTTCAAATTCAAGGAAAAGCATGTTCTAGAAGATTACTTGAAACAGATAGATAAGATAAAGAAAGACTTTTTGAAAAACCTGAACTCGCTTCAAAGGGCACTTTCATGGATGCTTGAGGAAAGAGATACTACTATCCTGAATAGATTCCTGACCCTTACAAACAGGATTTACAGATTATTGCCTTATCTTCCTGATGCATATATATATGAGCTTGGAGGAACTGATAAAAAACTCATTATGCTATCAGATGACAAACTCTATAGACCAATAAAACAAGGATTAATGCTTTATCATTTCACAAAAGACAAATATATAAATTTAGCTGATTTATTTCCTGTGATGCTTTTACTGAAAGAAGGTCTTAACTCCTTGCTTAACAAGATATTGATAGTCTATCCATACAGATGGATAAAGGCAAATGATATTGACATTTCCAGAGACCATCCTGATTTACCATTCCTGGATACTGCAAGAATGAAGTTCCTGAAAAACAATCTAGATTATATTACATTAGAAGAAATGGTAGGTATTTACATCGAGATATCGAATATAATTAATGGTGAAGAAAAACCAGCAGACAAATGGTTGCATAAGATTTGTCATGTATGGAAACTTACTAATGCAAAATTTCAGTTTCCTTTCATGCAGGAGAATGATCCTCTTATTGGCATTTTAGAGAATCTTACAAAAAAGGCAGGAAAGAACCTGAGTTTGGAAGATATAGAAAAATACCTTTCTTTTTTCAGTATGCCTGCTCTGGAGTATGGATACGAAAAAATCAAAATAAATCCTTTTAATTTATTGCTTGATGTAGAAAGCTTTCAAGTAGGAGCATATGGACTGGAAAGTGATAGATCAGAGCCTATTGAAAGAAATTTATAGAAGTCTATACATTTATATTAAAGATAAATTCAGTATAAAGATAAAAGAATTCTCTATTAACGATGAAATCGCAATATCAAGTTTCCTGTCCCCTTTCGAGTTCAAACCCGATGTAGATAATAACGAATTCTGGGATAAAAGTATCAATAATCTAATCCCGTCAGGATGCTTCTCTGAAGCAAAGCTTCTTCCAGTTATAGCAGGAAGAATAAGAAAGCATTTCAGTAAGAAGACTGTGACTAATTATGAATATGCATTTGGTGATGACAGGAGATTGAGCATATCACTTTTAAGAAATATGAAAAAAGACTGGAAGAAGAATTACATAAAGTTATTGAATTCACTGGAGTACATTTATTTTCCTGCTGACTATAGACAGATAAGCGACTATATAAATAACTTTGCTGATATAGATTCAAAAGAAAATTCAGAGATGTTTAACTGGCAATCAATAAAGATAGAATTATTATGCAGAAAATTTAATTTGCAAAGAAAAATGCTTTCTAATATCAATATTCTAGAAGGAAAGTCTCCATGTTATTCAGAGCGAGAAGATCAAGTAGAAAAAATCGTCCTGCATTTCACTGAATGTGATCTGGAAGATACTCTGAAACTTTTCCTTGCCATGAATGATAGAGAGGTCTCAAGCCATTTCGTAATAGACTATGATGGAATAATTTATTATCTGGTTCCTGTTGAAAAGAGAGCTCATCATGCAGGGAAAGGAGGATATTATTTTTTGAACATGGGAATTGATAATCCTCCAAGCTTGAACAGCTTAAGCATAGGAATTGAATTAACAGGATTTGGGAATTTCTTCACGACGGCACAGATTAATTCATTATGCAAATTGACTAAAGAATTGCTTAAGTTGTTTCCCGATTTAAATAATCCTGCAAATATAATTGGACATCAGGAAGCAGCTTTCAATAAAATGGATCCAGGAGCAAATTTCCCCTGGAGATATTATTTGAATGATATTTTCGGGAAGTTTTCAAGCAAAATCATTTCAGAACATAATGGCAGAAGAAGATTATTCAAGATTTTAAAGAAACCTCAGATCAGCATGAAAAGAAAAGCAAGATTATTAAATTATTCCTTCATATGAAAACAATTATTTCTACATCAAAAATCTTTCAATTATTGACTTTTCAATATTTGTTTCTTATCTTATATATACCTTTTCACTTGATAAAAATGAAGATGATTTAGTTAATGCCCTAATCAAAGGAGTAATCTGATGTCAAGAATTTGTATATTTATAGTTTTGATGTCTCTATCTGTT
>JAFGND010000048.1 GCA_016927185.1 Candidatus Coatesiibacteriota bacterium | reverse complement strand
GAACCAGCTTATGGAGTTGGTATAGATAACAGACCTACTTCAATAGGACTGGCAAAGGAGCAATATCCTGAACTTACTTTTCTTCTGCAGGAGCCTGAGGAGATAAATATTGATGAGACATTTGATTACATATTCATGATTAATGCTGCTGAAATTATACTTGATTTGCAGGGCTTTTTCGAAAATCTCAGAAAAGTATGTACAGACAAAACAAGAATTATATGTATCACCTATAATTATTTATGGGAACCTATAGCATCAATAACAGAATCCCTGAAATTGAAACTTGAACACCCTTCTGGTAACTGGGTGTCAGCCAATGACCTGGATAATCTGTTATATCTTACTGGATTTCAATCAATTAAAACACACAGAGCATTGCTTATGCCTTTTCATGTTCCACTTCTGTCTTCCGTAGTGAATAAATTCTTCGGAAGATTCCCGTGCATGCAACCTTTTAATTTCCTTGAGGTTACAGTTGCAAGGATGGTGAAGGATAGAAGCAATGAAAAGTTTTCAGTAAGTGTCATAATTCCCTGCATGAATGAGAAGGGGAACGTTGAACCTGCAGTGACAAGACTGTCTGAGCTTGGATCTCATACTGAAATCATCTTCGTTGATGATTATTCACCTGACGGAACTGCAGATGAGATAAAAAGAGTTATAGATGCATATCCTGAAAAAGACATAAAGCTTTTCATGGGACCTCAAAAGGGAAAAGCCCAGAGTGACTGGGTTGGCTTTGATAATGCAAAAGGTGATATAGTCTTGATTCTGGATGCGGATCTGACTGTTGCTCCTGAGGAAATCCCGAGTTTTCTTGAACCGATTTACAAGGGTTATGCAGAATTTGTTAATGGGAGCAGGCTTATCTATCCAATGGAAAGCCAGGCAATGCGTGCAGCCAACATAATTGCAAACAAGTTCTTTGGTTATGCTTTCACTTTCCTGCTTGGTCAGAGAGTCAAAGATACTCTCTGTGGAACAAAAGTTCTTTTCAGGAGAGATTATGAGAGATTGAAGTATTTCAGGAAATTCTGGGGAGATTTCGACAAGTTCGGGGATTTCGAGCTTCTTTTCGGGGCAGCAAACCTCCATCTGAAGATTATTGACCTTCCAATTCATTACAGAGACAGAACTTATGGTGAAACAAAAATCAATAAGAGAATAGAAAACGGAATCTGGCTGTTAAAGATGTGCTTCAAGGCTTTGAGATTCGTTAAATATGTATAAGGTAACGACTATATTTATTGCTTTTCTTCTGCCTTTCTAAGTAATATTGTATCTATAACAGGGATAAGCTTTTTCTTCATCAATTCAGTCAGTATGTCGTTCCCTTTTATTGTCATATGGACAGCATCTGTTACTTCGGTAGAATAAGGCTTCATATCTTCAATAATATCAATATAATAAACCCAATCAGGATTCTCATCAGCTATTTGCTTTTGCATTTGGTAAATTTCTTTTATCTTTTCAGTGAGTACTGGGTAACTCCACAAAAAACATCTCCTCTCTCCCTTCTTGTAATGATCCTCTGCATAGAATTGAGTTATATATACAATAGGAATTCTGTGGGCTTTAGAGATTCCAGCCATTGTTTTCAGATTTCTTTTTGTCACCTCAAGAGTAACAAAATTCTCGTTGTTGTAAACTGGATAATACTTTTCACATCCTGCTTGTGTTGCCCAGACTAATCCCATAAACTTGGTATCCAATAGAACCCGCCATCTTACCATAGTGAACAAGGCTGAATAATCAAGCCATCTTGGAAGAGTATCAAAGCAGGTTTTGTCTTGCGGTTTAAGTTTCCTTCTGCAATGACTGAAATCGCCTTCAAAAACAGTAACCCCCTTGTCTTTATTGAGAAAAGCTGGCGTGCAATCATTTATTGCTTCATAAAATATGAATAAATCTGGATCATACTGCAAGCATCTTACAGACATCTGTATCAATAACTCCATGCTGTTCCAGCCAAGATCACCAGCATTTATAACTTCTATCTTGCCTTTTAACTTGCCTTTATAATATTCATTTAGCTTCTTTTCCAGCATATAAGGATAAGTGCTTTCTATTTCATGATCATATCCATATGTTGTTGAACCGCCTAGACAGAAAATCCTTATGTCATCTTTTCCCTTCTTTTCATTGAATTCATAACCCCTGAATGATTTTGAATTAGTGTAGGTGTTTGGGGTTTTGTTTTGATGAGGTATATATGGCAGATATGGAAAGCTATAATAATGTGGATTTTTGTTGGAATTCTTTCTTATCATTGAAAACAACCAGAATTTCTTGGATTCCGCTGCTCTTGAAGTCTTGAAACAATAGAAAACAATCCTGCAAGTTGCCTCTATTAATACAATCATGAATAATATCGTGAAAAAAACAAAGATCATTTTTTTCAATTTACTCATATGCATTTCTCTTTCCTGAAAAAAATCCTTTCTTCTATTATCTTATCTATAATTCCTGGTTATTCCAGCTTACATCTCCAGTGTTTATGACTTCTTCCTTCCTATCTCTGGCAAGTAACCAGAATTTTTCAGATTCATCTGAGCATGAAGTTACTGATAAGTAGAATACCGCTCTTGAAGAACCTTCTATCAATACTATTACCATAATAAAGGTAAGAATAATGAAAACTGCTTTTCTCATAAAGAAGCCTTGTTTATTCTTTATACAATCCTTTTCTCTTGAATTCCTTATCCAAAACAGGAACAAGATGATTACCCATTATTACAGCTAATTTTGCACTTCCCTTGGGAGTGAAATGAATAGCATCTGTAAGCTCCTCTTTCACTTCATTGAATTCTTTAAGTATATCAATATAAATTACCCAGTCAGTAAATTGCTTTGCAACATCTTTCTGTATTTCATAATTCTCTTTCATTGCATTTGTTATTTCTTCAGAACCCCAGATATTTGCTCCCGAACTCCTGCCGCTTCCTCGTTGTTGATAAAACTGAGGAAAGAAAACAAGAGGTATCTTGTGAATACTTGCTATCCCTGCCATCGATACAAGATTTCTCCTTAGAACTTCCAGTCCAACGTAATTCTCTTTCTTGATAACAGGTTTGTATTTCTCTAATCCAGCACCTGCTTGATTTGTCCATAAAAGCCCCATTGTAGGATCTTTTCTCAGAATTCTCCATCTTATCAATGTAAACAAGGCAGAATAATCAAGACATCTGGGAACTTTATCGAAGAAGGACAATTTTGGAGGATTGAATTCCCCTGATCTGTAATGGGAATAATCTCCAGAGAACTTCATGCCTGCATTTACAAAAGCAGGTGATACATCATTAATCCCTTCATAATAAATGAACAAATCTGGATCATATTGCATACATCTTACAGACATCTGTATCAATAACTCCATGCTTGTCCAGCTTATCTCACCTGCATTTATGACCTCTATCTTCCCTTTAATCTTGCTTTTGAAGTATTCATTCAGAAAGACTTCCAGATTATGGGGATATGTTTCTTCCTCTTTCAACGATATTCCATATGTAGTAGAGCCTCCAAGACAGAATATTCTGTAGTTTCCCTCTGCTTTTTCCTTCTTGAAATCCTTTCCCCTGAAGCCTTTCTTGCTGGCATTATGAACAGGATTTGTGTTCTGCTTTGGAATAAAAGGAAGATAAGGATAATCAAATGCTCTTACTGGATTATTGATTCTGCTTCTTCTCTCATCTGAAACTGCTCTGAATTTCTTGGATTGTGCTGCTCTTGAAGTCTTGAATGCATAAAATACTAATCTTGATGCCCCTTCAATGAAAACTACTAATAGCAGCAAAATTAGCAGCTTAAATACTAATCTTTTCCTTCCTTTTACAATCATTTGCTCTCCACTTACTTCCCTGCATATATTTTTTATTAATTACTAAAGTTCATGGAATTATTTTTTTTGACAAGTAATTTCTTAGCTTGCATAGAAATCAATATATATGAATGTCTTTACTTCGTGAAAACAAGGATTATCCTGGTCTTGATAACATTATCAGTATTGGCATTATATATGTCAGGATTGCGTAATCCCCTTTACTGGGATGATGCTGGAGAATTCATGACTGCCTCATTTACCATGGGAATTTCACATAGTCCTGGACATCCTCTTTTCATATTGATTGGCAGGTTTTTTACATTACTTATGGGAGGGACAGGAAATTCCTGGCTGCTTTTCCCGCTTCTTGCCTCAATTTTTGCTGTCTTCTTGATGTCATCAAATCTCGAGAAAGAAATATCTCTTTCCTCTGCTTTTTTCGCTGTCATGCTTTTCACAAATCCATATCTTGCTATGAATTCACTCCAGGGAGAAGTATATTCCCTTCATTTTCTTCTTATTTGCATTATCTACATTACAATCCTGAAAAAGAACTTTCTTGCTTTTTGCTATTTCACTGGTCTGTCTTTATGCAATAATCCATCGCATATATTTACTTTGCCAGTACTTCTTATTCCCTTCAAAAAGGAACTCAAGGACTTGAGAAAACTGACTACAGGATCAGTCTTGTTTCTTGCAGCAATGACATTATATATCTATATACCCATCAGATCAGTGCAGAATCCTGAATTGAACTGGATGACACCAGACAACTTGAGGGATTTCCTTAATCTTACTCTTGCAAGAGAATTCTCTTCAAAATTGACTGGACATTCACTCAACAAGGAAGGTTTTGTTAATGCATTGATTTCTAAAGGCTGGTTTCCTTTGGGATTAATTTTTGCCTTCCTGATAGCCTTTATTGGCATATTCGTAAAGAGGGGATTGAAAGCAGGCAAATCAAGTAGTTTTCATGGAAGCGGGAATATCTTTTTTGCCTTGTCTTTACTCTTTATCCACCTTTTTACTTCATTATATTTCTGGGGTAACTCTCTTGCACTTGATGCTTATCTTATTCCCGTTTATGGTTTAGCAGTCTATATTACGATCTTCGGACTTAAAAACATTGCAAACAGATTTGCAATAAGTGAAAAATACTATTATGCAGTCTTGTTGATAATTATGTTCAGCATGATTTATAAGACAGAATATGTAAAAACAACAAGCTCACCCGAGCTCTATGCAAGGAAGAATCTTTCTGAAATTCCTTTCAAGGGGTTGCTGGCAACTGAGAATTCCATAGTCTATTTTGGCTGCACTTATATGAAGCATGTCAAGGGAATGAGAAAAGATGCAGATTTGTTGTATATTCCATACAGGAAATATAGATTCCAGAAAGAACCTTATAATGCTTTCACAGATAAAATCATGAAGAAAAACCTGAATTATCTGATAAGATATAATCCAAGTGATCTTTTCATTATAAAAGCCAGCTTCCTGAAACCATCAGGATTGCTTCACAGGATTGATTCATCAGAATTCAATGATTTCGATGTTGCATATCACAAGAGGAAACTTCTTGAATTGAAGGAACATCTGGACTTCAGCGAAGACAAAGTTGCAAGGAGGAGACTGATGCTTTTGATAACACAATCTGGCACTATCTACTATTCAAGAGATAAGTTTCGTGAAGCTCTTGAAATGTACGAAGATGCTCTTGAAATAGAACCATCTGATAGCAGCATCAGGAAAAATATAGGTATCATCAAAAGGGAATTATCAAAACCTAACACAAATCATTCCTGAGATCTACTAATCTGTCTTTGATTTTAGAAAGACACTTCTCAATCTCATCAAAAGCCTTTCTGTAGGTTTCCAGATCTCCACCATAAGGATCCTGTATTGATATCATATCATTCCATCCTGCAAGGAACCTGGTTCTATAAAGGGCAGCAGGATAGTTCTTCTTGATATGCTTGAAATGAGATTCATCCATTACGAGAATTAAGTCAGCCCAGTCCACTGTTTCCTTAATAAGTGCTGTTGACTTATGAAAACTGAGATCATAACCTCTTTTTCTTGCTTCTGAGAATGCATAAGGACTTGCTTTCTCATTTTCTATTCCAAGAATCCCAGCGCTTTTGACTATAGCTGAATCTCTCATCATCTCTCTCAAAACTGCTTCTGCAAAAGGACTTCTGCAAATGTTTCCAGAGCATATTATCAATATGCGAAGCGGATTCTGTTTTAAAGTATAATTGAAACTTCTCAATATCGGTGGGGAAGCTTTCTGCCAGTTTGATGTGAAATATGTCTTGCCAGTGTCAGGATCTATTGCTGATGGCTTCAAATCGAACAAAGGATAAAGAAAAAAACTTCTTTCTGTTATTCCCCTGTGAGGAACTTTCAATTCTTCTGTATCTGCTGTCAAGTTGCCTGCATATATCAAGTCAATATCAATAGCTCTAGACAGGTAATTACCCTTTTCCCTTTTTTCAATGATATTTTCAACAAGACGGCATTCCGAAAACACCTTTTCCAGAGAGTTCTTTGTATTAAGGCAAAGCGATATATTGAGAAAGTTGCCTCCATCATCCTGAAGTAAAATTGGCTCTGTTTCATAATAACAGGAGATTGCTGATATTTCATTTTCTCTGGACAACAATCCTATAGCCCGTCTTATATGCTGCATTCTTGGCTTGATATTACTGCCAAGGTTAAGTACTATTTCTGCCATTATTTCAAAATCACCTTGTAATTCTTTATTATTATTCTTTCTCCAGGCTTGTTTTCATACCATGAAAGGTTTGGAGGATCCGTTGCATATTTGCCATTAACAAAAAAGGCAGGATGAATTGGCGTTGTTTCTTCATCATTCCAGATTACATATATTTTTGTTTTTAGTCTGAATACGCTGTACAAACCTGAATCCTCAAGATAAATACAGGCCATCTCCATTCTGTGCTCATCTGCCTCTCCCATAGTCAATGTAAAAATCCTTTCAGCAGCTATTTCGCCTTTTTTGAAAGATAAGGACATAGTATTTCCTGTTTAATTTCCTTTAAGTAACATATTCACAAAGAAAAAGGAAGTCTATCTTTTTACTTTGATGGCAACATAATCCATTATTGCATTTATTGAAACCTTGGGTTTTCTTACTGTGACCTCCACTTCCAGAACATTCGCATATTCCTGTTTTATTTGTTTTGCAACTGAATTTGCCAAAGCTTCAAGCAGATGAAATTTATTCGTCTTTACAATCCTGTCAACTAATTTATAAACTGCTTCATAATTGATTGTTTCCTTCAAATCATCTTTTTCAGCAGCCATTTCCAGGTTTGCACTTATTATAAGATCCATTTGAAAAAGCTGTCCTTCTATTTTCTCTGTTTCCCTAATTCCATGAAAAGCATAGAATTGCATGTTTTTCATTATAATCTGTTCACTAAACATATCCCTCCTTTAATGTTTATTTCTTGAAATTATCTTATTTGCATTATGTCAAGAGGAAATTATAAATCATTGACATTAAAGCCTGATATAAAAGCTGCATGCAGCTCAAAAGGAGTTTTATGAGTACAAGAATCTATTTTTTCACTGGAACAGGTAATACTTTATCTATTGCGAAAGATCTTGCGGCTGAGTTTTCAGAATGCGAGCTTGTTGACATTGCAAAAGCAGCAAGGGAGGAAGAAATAGAGATTGACTCAGATATAACAGGAATATTGTATCCCGTTTATTATTTCGGTATGCCCAATATAGTAAAGAGTTTCATAGGAAGTCTCAAGGGTGATGAAAAGAAGTATATCTTTAGTATTGCTAATGCAGGTAGTGTTGCAGGCAATGCCTTGAAAAATACTGCATCTGCTCTTGAAAAGCAGGGCTTGAAACTAAGTGCTGGTTTCATAGTCTTGATGCCAGGTAATTATATCCCGATGTATGGCGCATGGGATACTGAAAAACAGAAAGGCATTTATATCCAGGAAAAAAAGAGAATAAAAGAAATCGCAGGTATTGTTAAACAAAAGAAGGCAACTGCAATAGAAACTTCATCTGTAATATACAGCTGGTTTCTGTCAGGAATACATAGAATTTATGCCAATAAGTTCTCAACATATGATAACAATTTCGAGGTAAATGATAAATGCACTTCATGCAGATTATGCGAACGCATTTGCCCTGTCAATAATATTGTGATTGAAGACGACAGACCAACATGGCAGCATAAATGTGAGCTTTGCATGGCTTGCATTCAATGGTGCCCTTCGCTGGCAATCGAATATTCAGACAAGACAAGAGACAGGAAAAGGTTTCAGAATCCTGATATAAAAATAGAGGAAGTACTTAAACACAGAACCTGAAATGAATTGCGGCTTCCAATAGATACTTGACATAAAATATTCAGATAAGATCAAGTCTTATCTTGTATTGCGTCTCAGGAAAACAGAATGAATGAAAAAAAGAGAACTTCCTACTCAATTGGAATAGAATCGGAAAGGATTGCCGAGAAATATCTTCTTGAAAAGGATTACGAAATAATAGAGAAAAGGTTTCATGCAAGTCATTTTGATATAGATATTATAGCAAAAAGTCCTG
The DNA here is from genome assembly GCA_016927185.1 of Candidatus Coatesiibacteriota bacterium. Taxonomy (GTDB): domain Bacteria; phylum JAFGND01; class JAFGND01; order JAFGND01; family JAFGND01; genus JAFGND01. The sequence goes on along the minus strand of JAFGND010000048.1, from coordinate 8,715 downwards.
ATGATTACATAGTATTCGTAGAAGTAAAATCAGTAAGCAGCAAGCAATTCGGCGAAGCTCAGTACAGGATAACAAAGAACAAGATGAGTAATATAATTGCAGCAGCAAATTCTTTTCTGATGAATACATCTGACAGAAATTCATACAGATTTGATGTTATAGCAATAGATATGAGTAAAGAACCCTATAGTATTGAGCACCTTGAAAATGCATTCAGCATGGAAGAAGATATATGAGAAAAGTAATAAATGCAACAGGAGTGATACTTCATACCGGTCTCGGAAGAGCTCCTCTTGGCAAGGATATCATTGAAAAATTGTCAGATATGGCATCTGGTTATCTTGACCTGGAATTCAATCTTGATACTGGGGAACGGGGTGAAAGACAGGAAGAACTTGAAAACAGGATAACAAGACTGACAGGTTTCGAAAGTGCAGCTATTTTCAACAATAATGCTGGAGCACTGTTAGCACTTATTTCAACACTTGCAAGAGGGAAAAAAGTCCTTGCATTGAGATCTGAACTTGTAGCAATCGGAGGATCATTCAGGGTTCCTGAAGTTGTCGAAATGTCACAAGCTAGTTTATTCCCGGTTGGTGCAATGGATGGATGCTCACTTGATGAGTTAAGGAAAGCAGTTGATGAGATTAAACCGGAATTAATCCTGAAAACTCATACATCCAACTACAGGATTGAAACAATGTCATCATTTCCTCTGTTAAAGGAATCTATCGAGATTGGGCGGGAAAGGAACATCCAGGTCATATATGATATAGGAAGTGGCCAGATTACAGGAGATATCCCAGAGGAATGCATAAAAAATCTATCAGGTATAGGTCTTTCTGCGGTATGTTTCAGTGGAGACAAACTCCTGGGAGGTCCTCAATGTGGAATAATTGTAGCAGACAAGTATATAATAAGCAGAGTGCGGAAGAATCCTATCGCAAGAGCTGTAAGAATAGATAAGATAACTGCTCTTCTGCTAGGATTCACTCTTGATAATTATCTGTCCTTTAAGAAATATCCGACTTTGTCACATGAACTGATTTACCGGAACATAAATGACAGGAAAAAAATAGCAGAAAAAATTGCAGTATCATTTCAGGAAATCGGTTTCAAGGCAACCTTGGTTGAAAGTATAGGGAGGCTTGGAAGTGGTGCCTTGCCAATGCATGATTTGCCTTCTTTTGCAGTTGCACTTGACGAAAAAGATTATCCCATAGAAAAAGTTGCAAGATTATTCAGGCTTTCAGATCCATCTGTAATTGGCAGAAAAAGCAAGGGGCTTTTTGAAATTGATGTGGCAGCAATAATTGATGGAGAGGTTGAAAGCATTATATCATCAGCTATTAAGGTAAAAAGGATTTTGGAGGAAAAGGAATGAAAAAAATATTAATTCTTCTAATCGGAATAGTCTTTATTTCATGCGGCAACAAGAATGAGGAACTTGCCAATTATGCAAGACAGATTTCAGATGATAACCAGAAACTGGACAAGTTCTTTTCAAACTGGACTACTGCAGAGAAATTCAAGGATGAGATAGAGATGAAAACCTATATTGAGAAAGTCAATAAGGAGCTTATACCCACTGTTGATGCCTCAGTCAAGTATCTGGAAACCGTGAAGATAAATGACAAAAACCTACAACTTGTCCATGCAAAAAACATAAAAGCAAGAAAATATCTTCTTGAAAGTTATCAGGATTTCGTTAAAGAGATTACCAAGGAGAATTATAATGAGAAAAGAGATAATCTTGTAAAACAGCTTGAGATAGCTAAAACAAAACAGGAGGAGTTTAACACTGCATTCAAGTCCTTCTGTGCTGAGCAGAAAGTGGAAGTTAAGGAAGATACTCCAAAAGATTCAGGCAAGGGGGAAAGCAAGAGCTAATGGACATCAAGAAGGAAATAGAATCACTTCAACCAATACAAATGGCGGAAAATGTTGAAGAACCTCACATAGCAGAGAGCCTGCTTCAGCAGATAAATGATATTTATGCTGCATTTGCAGACAAACTTTCCATAGACAGTAAAAGCAATGAAGAGCTCAAGAAAGCAATGAATTTGCTGGAAGAACAGGTTGAGGATAAGAGGGAACAAATAAGGGCCCTTAAATCTGATATCAAGAGAATTATAAAAGATGAACAGAATATGCAGAATGAACTTCTTGATATATTCGACTTGATTGAGCAGCTTCAGACATTTGCGAAAACAAGTTTCAATAATCCATTGGCAGACCAGATATCATCCCTATACAGACATACGGAAATAAGAATGAAGGAGCTTAACATAAAACCGATAAAACCCTATGGACAGATATTAAATCCGAATTTTCATGAAGCAATTGCTGCTGTTGAAAATCCTGGAAAGAAACCTTTTGAAATAGTAGAAGTTGTAAAGAATGGTTATATCAAAGGTGACAGGGTGCTGAGAAAAGCAGTTGTGATAACTGTGAAGGAACAATAGAATAAGGAGTGATAACAAATATGAGTTGGTTGTTAATTCTTTTTATGTTCAATTTATCGTACAATTCTTTCGGCATAGACTTTGAAAACGGAGCTGTTTTCAGCGGATACAATGATGTAAGAATACCTGGTGATACTGGAACAGAATTCTCTCTTTATGATGAGCTTAAAACCGATCCCGGTTATTTTTTCAGGGCTAAATTTATCTATAAACTTAACAAGAAACATAAGTTCTGGCTTTTTGCGTCTCCATTAAGGCTGAAGGCAAAAGGTAAACTTGACAGGGATATATTCTTTGAAGACAGGACATTTGCAGCAAATACTGACCTTGAAGCAAGGTACAGGTTTGACTCTTACAGAGCAGGTTATCAATATTCATTGCTTGAAAAGGAAAAAGCCACACTTTCGCTGGGTGTAACTGCAAAAATAAGGGATGCATCAATCAGCATAGAGGGAAACAATCAGAAATCAGAAAAGACCAATACAGGATTTGTTCCTCTCATAAATTTCGATTTCAAATATAAATTCGCTTATCCATTCTCGCTTCTTTTCGAGGGTGATGCACTTGCAGCAAAACAGGGACGAGCTGAAGATGTTTTTCTGGGTCTCTTGTATAACAGATCTGAGAAATTTGCCATAAAAGCAGGTTACAGACTTATAGAAGGTGGTGCAGATGTAGATGAAGTCTACAATTTCACCTTGATACATTTCGTTTCAATTGGAACGATAATAAGCTTCTAAGAATTCTTATGCATTGAAAAACTGTAAACGCTTTTGTTTAATCCAGAATAAAGAAGCTTTGATTATATAGATCATGCATTGGGCTATTTGCATTTATTCATTCCTCTTGACTAAACAAACAAGGTATTTGTCTTGAAGCGAGCATGATATCTCTTATCCTGTTTGATGTTGGCTGGACACTTCTCAAACCAAGACTGAAGATAGGTCAGTTTTATTCTGAATTCGCAATAAGATATGGAATTGAGGTCTCCGGCGAAGATTGCCAGCAAGCCTATTTGAAGATCTGGAAGGAAGTTGATTCAGAAACACCTTACGGAATTGACAGATTTTCTTACTGGGGAGGAGCAAGGAATTTCTGGACAATAATAGTCAGCAAGACTTTCAGTGAACTGGGGGTTGACAGCCTCCCTGAAGGATTTGCAGAAAAACTGGATGATAGTTTCGGAAATCCAGATGCCTGGATACTATATCCTGACACAATATCAACTTTAGAAAATCTTTTGGCAAGAGGCATTAAACTGGGAATAGTCTCCAATTGGGATAGCAGGCTGAAAAGCATTCTCAGAGGCAACAAACTTCTTGATTACTTCAATCCTGTTATTGCATCAGCCTCTGTTGGAGTAGAAAAACCTTCCATAAAGATATTCGAAATAGCATTAAAAGACCATCCCTCCATTCCAAAGGAAGAGATTTTATATATAGGAGACGATCCCCTGAAGGATATAAATGGATGCAAGGAAGCAGGAATAAAACCTATACTGATTGACAGGAGAGGAATCCATAATAAGTTGCAGGAAATAGAGAGAATTGGAAGTCTGTCAGAATTATTGACAAAAATATAAATAGAGGAAAAAATGAAAAAAATATTGATTATTTCGGTAGGAGCTGGCGGAGGTCATAAAGCTGCAAGTGAAGCTCTTAAAAAACAGGGGGAAATGCTTTATAAAGACAGTGAATTCAGGCATTTCGATATCCTGGATTTTGCAACTCCTCTGTTCAAGAAAACCTATCCAGGAACATATATCCTTATGGCAAAACATTTACCTGAACTTTGGGGATATTTCTATGATCAGACAGAAAAGAATCCTCCTTCAAAGATAGAAGAGGAAATCCATGACTGGATAGGGAGCATGAATACCTTGAAGGCATCGAAGGAAATAGAAAAATTCTCTCCAGATGCTATCATAGCAACTCACTTTTTTCCTGTCCATATGATAACAAGGTTGAAAGAAAAAAACAAGATCAAGGTGCCCTTGTATTGCGTAGTGACAGATCATGATGTTCACAGATACTGGGTTGATAACCTTATAGATAAATACTTTGTATCAAATGAAGAAGTAGCTTACATTTTATCAGACAAGAAAGTCTCTAATTCAAGGATAAGAGTTACAGGCATACCCATTCATCCAAAATACCTGTCACTGCCAACAAAGGAAGAAGCAAGAAGACAGCTGGGATTGAACCCTGAGGATAAAGTTGTACTTATTTCTTCAGGTGGGGAAGGCACAGGAAATATAGTAATAGCCTCGGAGCAATGCTTCAAGGTAAATCCCGGAATAAAGGTAATTGCAGTTGCCGGGAATAACCATAAAACACTTTCAGCTCTCGAAAAACTGGCAAAGATATATCCAAATCTCATGCCTGTTGGTTTTGCAAGAAACATGGAAATACTTATGAGATCCTGTGATGTGATGATAGCAAAATCGGGTGGACTTACAACATCAGAAGCTCTTGCAGTTGGCATTCCAATCATAGTTGTGTCACCAATTCCTGGACAGGAAGAAAGAAATGCCACTTTTCTTCTTGAATCAGGAGCTGGAATCAAGGCATATAATCCTTCATCTATAGCATATAAACTGAAAAGCTTGATTGAAAATCCATCAAGGCTTTCGGATATGAAGAATGCTGCAATAAATGCAAGCAAACCTTTTGCTGCCAGGGATATTATTGATGATGTAATGAAATAAATTTTCTCAAAAAGCAAGTCTTCAGATATTATCCAAGTATATCCTTTATATGTTTCTTGAGACTTTTTGATATTCTCTTTCCAATCGGAAGTCTTGAAATTATTACATTTTCGAGATTGAGTTTTCTTGAATAAACTTCTGTCAAATTCTGCTCCATAATTATCAATGCTTCTATGTCTGCTTCATCAATATAGAACTGCAATGTCGGAAAATATACCTCATTAGAATAGCTTATCTGATTGCATAAAAGTGGTAGCAAAAGCTTTTGCTCATTTTCTGTCAATCTCAGGAAATTATAAGTAAAAACACTTTCCGGCAGGAATGGAGTCTGAAGACTGGCTTCAAGTGAAATGGTATTCAAGGGAATCTCATTAGTGCTGAATTCCAGAGTTATATTGGGAAGGATTCTGGTTAATCGTCCCAGAAAAAACTCCTTTTCCTCATAAAATTCCAGGTTTTCCTGTTTTATCAATGTAACGAGCAGTATTTCTTCAAAACAGGATGATGCCCTGCCCTCTTTTGACAGAATCTCTTCTTCCCAGAAGTTTCTAATTTGAATTCCATACCATTCTATTGAGATTACTGTCTGCTCAAGAAGATTGTATATTTTCTCTTCAACTCCTCTTGAAAAAGTCCTGCTATGTACTCCAAAACCACTTACAAAGATATCTAGCAGGGATTTCAGCCTTCTTCTGGCTGGAACTTTATAATTATTCATTTGCATGTTGAATTCCTGAACCAGGGAACTGAAATTGCTTTGCTCTTCCTTGCTGAAATGAGCCATTAAAAACAAGCTTGCCTCATCTACTCCGCTATTTTTTAGCAAATAATCTGTTATCAAGAGCGCTTTCTCGTTTCTGTATTCATCAGCAGGAGGAGCCCAATGTATGAAATTCTCGAACAAAGCTGCAGAAAGGAAATCAGGCCATTTCATTGGAGTAATGTGTCGCTGTGAATACAGATAATTGAAATAATCCTTCCTCACATTGATTGAAAGCTCTGGCCATATATCCTTCAATCCAGCTAAAATATCATCTGAATGTTCCATGAAAAAACTGTGTCCTAAAGTCGACAGGAGAAATGGATGTTTGAGGAAATCATAGATGCCAAGAAGATTGAATAGCCTCTCAGGTCCTCCTGGGTGATTCAATACCCTTATCAGCTCTTTCCTCAAATCAATATCTACTTTGCCACTCTGCAATACGAAAAGCTCTTCTGCAAGTCTAACAGTATTATCGAATGCATCAGTCTTGCTGTTTGCGTGATCTGTTTCATTATATTCCTTATCAAGAGCAATGCTTTCATATCTGGAAGAGTTTTCTGTTTTCACGGAAGCAAAATTGATTTTAAATGAACTGTTTCTCATAATATCTTTTGCCATTATGAAAGATGCCATATGTCTTTCTGGTATTGGAATTCTTTCCAGAGCGATCTTGAGGAAATCTCTTTCATCATTCCTGCAATATATCACGAAGTTTTCTTGTTCATTGAAGAGTGTCCTGAATCTATTCAATAAATCCTCTCTCATTATGAATTTGTTGTTGTCGCGATTATCATCATCCCGTCTTATAATGTCTGCAATGGAATAGTCCTCAAGATCCTTCAAATCAACATTTTCTGAAGGCCACTCAAGAGCTAGTGACCAGTCTGCGAGTTTTCTGAATAGTTTTCTTCTCAGAAGATAAATTGGTATATATGCCTTATATTCACCATCAGGTTTTGGAATATGGAAAGCCCAATGAGCCCATGTTTTATCACACCAGAACAATGCATAATATTCTTTTTCTGAAGTGCTTATCCAGCTTGGGACTTCTGCTTTCAGCTCATCAATAATATCTGCCCATGGCTGCAATGATTCACTGCAGGAATACTGTATGATCTTGTCATTATCTCTTCTTTTGCAGAGTATCAGATGAGTTAAATCCATATTATTATACATTTTATGTCCTGACTTTATGAAAGTTACGTCAAGGGGATTCTTAGAAATATCTGGAAAAAAACAATTAGATTATGAAACAAGGCATGATGTTTTTGTTTCAGGCAGTCATTTTCTATACAATTGCATTAATACTTATAGCAATTTCCTTTTGGGTTGATAAAAAGAAAACCATTACTGCATTAGAAAAGACACTTAATGAATTCAGGAAAATAGCAGGTTTCTTTCTGTTGATTATAATTCTCGTATCACTGTCTCTTTTCTTTTTTTCAAAGGAAAGACTTATGGAATTCATCGGAACATCTTCGGATTTCAAGAGTGTCCTGGTATCAGCGTTAGTCGGTTCAATTGCTGCAATACCCGGATTCATTGCTTTCCCTCTTGCATCTGTTTTCCGGAAAATGAATGTATCATGGAGTGTCATTGCAGCATTCACTAACTCATTGATGCTGGTTGGGGTTCTTACATTTCCACTGGAGAAAAAATATCTTGGGACAAAACTAGCATTAATCAGGAATATTGTATCTTTTGTTATTACAATAATAATTGCCTTGATAATAGGATTGATTTTATGAATGTACTGAAGAAATACAAGTTCATTATAATGGCCTTCATCTGGTGTCTATTCATAACTCTTTCATATATTATTAATTTCACTCCCGGCAAGAAAATAGCAGTGAATTTCTGGGAATATATGCTGAGTATGGCATTAATATTGCCTCCTGTAATCGTAGTTACAAAGCTGTTTGAAGTATGGGTGAAAAAAGAGACAGTAATGAAGCATCTTGGTGAAGAAAGTGGAATAAAAGGTTATTTCTGGGTAATCCTTCTTTCAAGCACTATCGTTGGAGGACTCGCTGTTTCTCTTCCTGTAGCAGTCACCTTACACAAAAAAGGGGCAAGCATGCCAGTTGTATTGACTTTCATAGGAACATCATGCGTTTGCAGAATTCCCATGACAATTTTCGAAGCTACTTATCTGGGAATTGAGTTCACTGTAATAAGATGGTTGATATCAATTCCCTTGATAATATTAAGTTCAATAATTGTATCAAAATTCATGAAAGATTATTCATTAATACAATCTAATGATTAAATCCAATAATCTACTTGACTTTTATATCAAGTAATTTAAGGGAATAAACAAATAAAGGAGTGGTATATGAGAAAATTGCTTTTCCTAATTTTGTTTATTCTTGTTACACAAGTTTATTCCATACAGGTAGTTGCGCCTAATGGAGGTGAAGTATGGTATGTTGGAGATATTGAATATGTAAAATGGACTTATTGTGAAGAAATGGGGGGAGTTGATGTTATGTATTCAACAACTGGTTCAGGCGGACCCTGGACTACTGTTGCAAGGAATGTATGGGCAGGTGATTTCCAGTGGCCATGGACAATTCCTGATACCCCATCAAGTAACTGTTTTGTCAGATTGCATTGGTATGATGGTTATTATGATGCTTGGGATACTAGTAATAGAGCTTTCACAATAGCACAGAAAAAATATATAAAGGTAATCAAGCCTAATGGAGGAGAGAGCTGGGAGGTAGGTTCTCATCAGACAGTAGAATGGCAATGTCCGAATGAAGGCAGGGTTATGATAT
>JAFGND010000047.1 GCA_016927185.1 Candidatus Coatesiibacteriota bacterium | reverse complement strand
TGGAGGAGAGAGCTGGGAGGTAGGTTCTCATCAGACAGTAGAATGGCAATGTCCGAATGAAGGCAGGGTTATGATATTCTATTCCACTGATGGTAATAATGGCACTTTCAAGGAGATATTCAGGGGGACAGGAGCGACAAAGAATTTCAGCTGGACGATACCGGATGAGCCATCAGATAATTGCTGGGTAAAGGGCTACTGGGCAGACAATGAATACAAGGAGGATCTTAGTGATGCGGCATTTTCCATAGTACCAACCAAATATATAACAGTCATCAAGCCTAATGGAGGGGAGCGATGGCGAGTAGGAAGTCAGCAGACAGTACAATGGAGTTGTCCAGATAATGGGAGGGTAATGATATTTTATTCATCCAATGGCAAGAATGGCAACTTCAAAGAGATCTATAGAGGTAATGCAGATACCAAGAGTTTCAAGTGGACGATACCTGATGATAAATCGAATGACTGCTGGGTAAAGGGCTACTGGGCAGATTATGAATACAGGGAAGATCTGAGTGATGCGTCATTTTCCATAACAGACCAGAATGGCTTTGAGAATGAGACAACAACTGAAACCTGCAAGAATATTGTTGAATGTTATCCATCACCTTTCAATACTCACTTGAAGCTTGAGCTTGTTGAAGGAGCAATAATTTATTCACTTACAGGTCAGATTATAATGAAGCTGAGTAAGGGTAAGCATTTAATTGATGCTTCTAACTGGATAGATGGAGTTTATATAATCAAATCAGGCAACGAAACAAAGAAAGTAATAAAGATAAGTAAATAAATTCTTTTATGATTTAAGCAGGAAACTTGTTTCCTGCTTATGTCATAACCATATTCGAAAAATTATTTTATTTTCTTTTTCTTTAATTCTTGACAAATAGCTTTTCAAGTTTTCAACAAGCAAATTATAAAAAGGAGTATTATGAACTCTGAACACCCAAATATTTCTGATATTCTTAAAGAGCTGGATCTTTACAAGTCATATCTCGATGTACCCTACGCAATTATAGATAATCAAGGAACATTACTGGATGTTAATTCCAGTTGGGAATTCCTGTTCGGCTCAGCAGATAATCTTATAAACAAGAAAGTGAGTTTTCTGAAGAAATTACCTCAGAAAAACAAGGAATTCAAAAGAAATGTCTTGGTGAAGACCTCCTCTGGAGAAAAAACTGGTATAGTTAACGGTAGAAAAGTAAAAAATGAATTATGGTTGCTTTCCTGGGAAAGTCAGGAATCATCAGTAAAATCAGATAAAGAAAGACTTCTGGAAGCATTACTTATAAGCGAGAACAAATACAGGGCAATGTTCGAAAATTCGAAAGATACAATACTGCTTATTCAGGATGACAAGATTATTGATTGTAATGCTGCAACTGTTAACATGCTGAACTGCAAAACAAAAAGTGAAGTTATTGGATATACTTTGCTTGATTATTCCCCTAAGATGCAGCCTGACGGAAGTCTTTCTTCTGAAAAGATTTCCCTCATTTTTAATGATGTTCTCTCGAATAACCATATAAGTTTATACTGGCATCTCAGGAGATTCACAGGAGAGCTGTTTCATTCTGAAATTTCATTTAACTTGATTAATATTGGAATTGAGACAATTTTTCAAGCAGTAATAAGAGATATTACAGATCGTATTATCGCTGAAGAAAAACTGAAAATCTCTGAGGAAAGATTCAGGAAGGCTTTTCTTGCTTCCCCAAATCCCATTACCATAACAAGTCTTGTAGATGGCAGACTTATAGAATTCAATGATAACTTTACAAACATTTCAGGTTATACAAGAGAAGAAGCAATAGGAAAAACCATAACAGAGCTTGGAGGATATGAATCACTAGAGGACAGGAATAATCTGCTTGAGACTCTTAAAAAAGATGGCAGGATACATGATTACGAAATAAAATTATTTTCAAAAAGCAGGAAACAGAATTATTGCATTCTTAATGGTGAAATAATAGATATCAACAATGAACCTTGCCTGCTTACAATCACTACTGATATAACTGACAGAATGGATTTTCAGGAAGCTCTTGAAACCTCAGAAAACAAGTATCGTTCATTGTTTGAACAGGCATCTGAAGCCATATTCCTTGAAGATATTGAAGGGAAAATAGTAGATGTTAATCCTATGGCAGAAAAGCTATATGGATACACTAAAGATGAATTCATAAACATCAGTGTAGACAGAATACTTCCCCCAGAAAAAGCAGAATCACTTGATGATTTCAGAACCAGACTTCATAAAGAAGGCTATGTCAGATATGAAGGTATTAATATACATAAGGATGGAAGGGAAATTCCTGTAGAAGTATCTGCAAGGATTGTTGAGATAAAAAACCAGAAGAACATACTTGTTTTTGCAAGAGATATCACAGACAGGATTTCAGCATTCAAGATACTTGAAGAATCAGAACACAGATACAGGACACTATTTGAACAAGCTTCTGATGCGGTATTCCTTGAAGATCTTGAAGGAAACATTCTGGATGCAAACAGTAGAGCGGCAGAAATGCTTGGATATAGCATCCAGGAACTTCTTAATATAAAGGTTTACCAATTGATACCTCAGGAGACTGTCAAGAGTCTTAATAGTTTTGTACAGACTCTTCTGAAAGATGGTTATGCCTTTCATGCAGGGGAGAACATAAGGAAAAATGGCTCAAGGATAAATATAGAAGCTTCTGCTCGCCTTATAAGGATACAGAACAAATCGCTTGTCCTTGTTCTCGTGAGGGACATTACTGAAAGACTGAATGCCCAGAAAGCACTTGAGGAATCTGAAATCCGCTACAGAAATCTTTTTGAAAAATCTCATGACGCCTTGTTACTTATCAGTCCTGAAAAAGGTATAATTGATGCTAACAGGCGATCTTATGAAACCCTTGGCTATACAAAAGAGGAGTTTCTCAATTTAGATTCTCAGGAAATCCTTACATTAAGCAAAGAAGAATTGGATTATTTCAGGAAAATGATTATAGAAGGCAAGGAACCTACACTGGAAACTACTGCAAAAATGAAGAATGGACAAAAGATATATCTGGAGATGTCCGGAAGTATGCTAGATATCGAAGGGAAAAAGAAGATACTTATCATATCAAGGAACATTACAGCAAAGAAGGAAGCAGAAGCAAAACAGAAAGCAGCAGAACAAAGACTGAAAAAAGCTACAGATAATCTGCCTCATGCAATGCTTGTTTGCCAGCCAGTATATGATGCAACAGGAAAGATGGTAGATTACATATTGATAGATGCAAATCCTGCTGCCCTGAATATGATACAGCTCCCGAGAGAAAAAATAATAGGAGTGCATTTCTCCAGATTTCATGATATAAATATGCATAAAGAAGAGATGGAACACTTCATGAAAGTAATGCAAACTGGGGAAGCAGACAGTTTTCAATTCGTAGTCGAGGGGAATGAGAATCCGTACAGGGCATTCAATGAGATTGTATGGAAGATAAGTGAATCTTACTTTGTTATTCTTGTCCAGGATATCACATTGGTAGAAAGGACTAAAAGAAAACTCAGTAAAACAGAAAAACTTCTCTTGAATGTCGTAGAAAGCATGCCATCTATTCTTATAACTCTTGATACAAAGGACTGCATCAATCAATGGAACAAATCTGCATCAAATTCAACAAAAATAGAGAAGGAAGAAGCATTCGGAAAAAATATATGGAGACTTGTTCCTGAATTATCATTCCTTAAGGAGAAATACAGGAATGTCCTAAGTAATATCCAGGAAGAAACTCTGTTCCAGAAGAAGATAGATCTGGGTAATGGAGAAAAGATATATAACATATTCCTGTTCCCTCTTATTACAAATGGCATTTCCGGTTGTGTTATAAGACTGGATGATATTACAAAGATAGAAGTATTTGAACAGCAGTTGAGACAATCTCAGAAAATGGAGACAGTAGGTACGCTCGCTGGTGGCATAGCACATGATTTCAATAATCTTCTTTCCGGGATTGTAGGACCTTTGAGTTTGCTTCTATACAGGATAAGCAAGAATCCTGAAATGAAAGCTTCTGAAATCCTTTCCAGTCTTGAATTGATGCAAAATGCTTCCGAGAGGGCTAAGAATCTTATTGCAAACCTGCTTAATCTTGCCAGGAAACAGGAAAGCGTATTCCAGGTCATAAAACTCAACGAAATTACAAAAGATGTTTTCCAGATATGCAGAGCTAGCTTCAATCCTGATATCAAGCTTGCAATAGATGTCCCTGAAGACAAGAATATACTTATCAGGGGAGATTCTACTCAAATAGAACAAGTGATTCTGAATCTTGCTGTGAATGCAAGAGATGCAATGGTTGAAGGAGGCAAGTTAACATTCTCTATAAGGATGATTAATGACAAGGATAGCATATTCTTGAACAGTGATGGATTGCCTTTTGTCTGCCTGGAAATAAAAGATACAGGCATGGGAATTGAACCTGAAATCATTGATCAGATTTTTGATCCTTTCTTCACAACCAAGCCATCAGGAAGAGGCACTGGATTAGGGCTTGCAATGGTATATACAATAATAAAGAATCATAATGGTCATATCAGGGTGGAAAGCCATAAAGGAATAGGAACCAAATTCTTTATTTATTTCCCGATTTCTGAGAAACATGAGGAAATGCTTCCTGAAACAACTCCAATAAAGGTTTCTTCCAGGAAACTCAATGTTCTCGTAATAGATGATGAGGAAATAGTAAGGTTAACCGCACAGGGAATGCTGGAGTTGCTTGGGCATAGAGTCCATCTTGCAAAAGATGGTGTTGAAGGAATACAGATATTCAAGAACAAGGAAGCAGGGGAATTCGATCTTGTTCTTCTTGATTATATAATGCCTATAATGAATGGAGAGAGAACATTTTTCAAGCTCAGGGAACTGGATCCTGCTTTGAAGATAATACTATCAAGCGGTTTCGAAGTTTCGAAGCAGCTAAAACCTCATATTGATAATATCAATGCCTCATTTCTTTCAAAACCTTATCAACTGAGGAAATTAGCTCATATTATTGAAACAATGATTAAGCAAGACTAGATTATCAGTATTTCCTGATGCTTAATACCAGGACTCCCAATATATGCAGTTCATCATTTGGAAGGAAAATCAAAGGTTCTATCTTGCTGTCTATGCAGAACAGGAATATATGATTCTTCTTGTGGTCGAAAATCCTTACGATTTTCTTGTATAAATCTCTTTCAGGAAATGCAAAAATCCCGATCTTTCCATCTTCCATGATTGACTGCTGGCGAAATATTGCGATATCTCCCCTGCAAAGATTTGGATAAAGATCATCCTCTTCAATTATCATGGCGAAAAAAATGCCATCCTCTGTATCAAAAAAACTTTTAGGAAACCTTATGAATTCAGTTTTCTTGTCTGGAGTGTCTATGACATCAGTACCTGTAGAGGAAATTATCGGTATATCAAGAAAGTTTTCAGATCTCTTTGTTTCATATTTGAGATCTCTTCCTTCCTCCTTTATAACCTTGATTATCTTGAAAGCGAGAGACAGATCTGCTTCTTCAAAACCTTCTGCCTCCTCGTTTGCGAGCATATGTCCTCTTCCCGAGATTATCCAGTCAGCATTTATTTCATTGGAAATTGCTGGAAGAATCCTTCTCAATCTTGGTTTGCTTACGCCACTTAGAATCTGTGAGATATAGGATCTGCTGACATTACATCTTCTTGCCAATTCACTTGGTTTCATACCAATCTTTTCCATTGCAAGTTTCAATCTTTCAAGTATTTCTTGTTCTTCCATAATACTAAATTTCTTAAAAAATAATAAACAAAAAATAAAATCTATTGACAAAAGTTAAGTTATATTTAACTCGGCTTTCGTAATAATTAATCCGGATTAAGGAAAATGTTTAACCAGCTTTTTGTCAAGAGAATATGTTAAAGAAGGGAGATTCTGGTGGAGATATTATCACAATTATGGGATAAAGAAATTCTTCTTTATATTGTAATCGGCTTTGTTGCCCAGATTATCGATGGAGCTCTTGGTATGGCTTATGGTGTCACTTCCAATACATTGCTGCTTTCACTAAATCCTGGAATAAATGCCAGTCAGAGTAGTGCCCTTGTCCATTGTGCTGAATTCTTCACAACATTCATATCAGGAATCTCCCATTTCAAGTTCGGGAATGTAGACAAGAAATTATTCAAGAGTCTTGTTATTCCAGGAGTTATTGGTGGAATAATCGGGGCATATGTCCTTACTTCAATTCCTGACAAGATAATAAAACCTATAGTACTGATATATTTAATAATAATAGGTATCACAATATTTTACAAAGCACTCAAGGTAACTGAACACAAGGAAGTGACAAAGCATATAATTCCACTTGGAGTTGTTGGAGGATTTTTTGATGCAACAGGTGGAGGAGGATGGGGTCCAATAGTCACATCAACAATGATTGCAAGGGGACACAATCCAAAGCTTGTTATTGGTTCGGTTAATGCTTCAGAATGGTTTGTAACAATGGCTGAAGCTGCAGCTTTTGTAGTGACTCTGGGAAGCGGTTTTCTTTCAACTTACTGGAAGGCAATATTGGGTCTTCTTGTCGGTGGAATAATAACTGCACCCTTTGCTGCTTATGTTACAAAGAAAATCAAGGCTAAACCTTTAATGATATTTGTTGCAATTCTTATACTTGTAATAAATGTTTTCAAACTCTTACAAACCTTCAAGGTTATTCCAAGTATTCTCAAGTAATTGACGTGAAGATGCATAAAGGCTGTACTTGACAGGCTTTATGCTTTTTCATTCAAAGACTGAAAAAATTCTTCAAGGAGGACAATCATGAGCGCATTTGTTGAAACTGTTCTTTCAAAGCTCGCAAAGAACATTCTTGACAATCCCTTTCTTTCCATAATGGTTTTGAATAAAAAACTTGATGTTGTCTGGCATAACGAGAGATTTGCAGAGGAAATGAATGAAGGAAGGAAAATAGAAAACATGAAATGCTACGAGGTACTTGGAAACAAGGAAGCTCATAAAGACTGTCCTCTCATGAAATCAATAACAAAAAAAGTAAATACTAAAGGCTTCCTTGATTCAGAAGACAGAAATTTCCTTTTTCTTACTATTCCTCTTGATGAAGAACATGCAGCCAAGATCCACATTTTCCTGCCAAAACAAGCTGATAATCAGATAATAGAGAAATAGTTAGTATTTCACCATACGCTTACTATTAATTCCATTAGTTACTATATAGACTCCCTTTTTCCAGGAATCAGTGACTATCCTGATTTCTCCCTTCGGCAATATAGCCTTGAGATGTCCTGCAATATCATGAATTCTCAATCCGTTAACTGACTTTACAACAAGATGATCCCTGAATGGATTAGGGTATACTGAAAAAACTGAAGGCAGATAACTTGAGAAACTGTTATCACTGAAACCATTTTCATGCTGGAAAGCATACATATAAGTGTCTTTGGAGCCTATAAAAACATGCATGCCGTCCGTGCAGGGAGATGCATCAAACCAGTTCCCTGACTGAAATTTGAATATCTCCTTTCCAGTATATGAATAAAAGCCGTAAAAGCAGTTGTCCCTGCTTCCAATGTAAACAGTGCTTTTCAGAACACATGGCTGAGAAATTGTCTCAGCACCAATTGAAGATTTCCATAGCAAGGTTCCGTCATTCTTGTTTATGGAATAGATGTTGCTGTCGTGACAACCCAGATACAAAAAGTCTTCATGAATGCATGGTGAAGAGAGAATCTGATCCCCTGCTTTGTATTTCCAGTAGAAACTTCCTGATATGGAATTCAAGGCATAAAGATAACTATCAGAGCTTGTGAAATATACAATTCTCTCTTTGACTGCTGCTGAAGTATATATGCCTCCTTCTGTCTTGAAACTCCATATCATTGAGCCTCTTGGTGCATCAAGCGCATAAAAATTACAATCCTCGCTTCCTATGAACAGGTAACCATTTGCTGCATAAGGTCTAGCAAAAACTGCCTTCCCAGTCATAAATTCCCATTTCTTGTTTGCATCAAGCACATTCAATGCATAAACATAAGTATCCTGACATCCGAAATATACATTATTATCATATATAAAACCTTCATGTGGTCTGCCTCTTGGATTGAATATCCACTTGAGGGTAAAATCGAGACTGTTAATGCATCTGAAAGTGTTATCGCTAGCTGGGAAATACAGGCAATGATCCTTGTAAAATGGGGCACCAAGTTCCCCTGAAACTGCATATTTATTCCTGAGCTCTCCAGTAACTGAATTTACTGAATAAATATTGCAGTCCTTGCTTCCAAAAAACAATGAGCTTGTTGAACTGTCAAGCGAAGCACTTGTTAACGCTCCATCTGTCTTATATTTCCATAGAGGTTCTTCAGAAAACAAGATGGATATAAATAACAGATTTAAAAGAAGCAACTTTTCCATAATTTCTCCTTGAATATAGGTCAAGAATGTGCGAATGATTTCCAAATACTGTCAAGTATAATTTGCTATCTATGGAAAGGTGATTTTCAAGCGACAGGTTTCATGCAGCAGATTAAGTTGAATTCAATTGACATATAAATCCATTGTCATGCAATTATGCCATGTCAATCCTCAATATTTTTCCTGAAGACAATAAGGCTGAATACTGCTTTATCAAGGAAGAATGCACATATCCAGCACAGCATTTTGCCTATCTTCTCCTCAAGTTAGAATATCTGAGATTTCATAAGAAAGAGCTGCTTTCATATGCAAAATCTCTGGAAGAAGATTATGATGATATAGCACAGCTTTTCACTGTCTCAAGAAGAATCTCTATGACTGAATTATCTATAAGTGATACAAAGGACAAACTCCTTATGGGATACAACTCTGCGTTGAAACAGGTACTTAGAACTCCATCTAAAGACAGTGAGATGAGAGAATTTGCTGAACAAATCATTTTCAGAAAAAAAGAGATATTCGATTATATAGAAAAGGAATGAAAAAGCACCCTATCTCTTTAGATAAGGTGCATATCGTTTACTTCAAGACTATAAATCCCTTACTTCCGAGTACTTCTCCATCAAGCTTTATAAGAACCTGATAGCGTCCGGGATTCATATTTCCGGTTTTAAAGATCCTGTTCTGCAGACCTGAATTTCTTGTATTGATTGTCTCTCTGTGAACAAGTTTCCCCAGTATATTGTAGACATTCACCTCAGTCAATCCAGGTTTTCTTATATTGAATTTGAAAACAGCTTCTGTTCTTACTGGATTTGGATTGACAGAAAGAGTGAATCTGAATGGAACCTTGCTTGATATCATTCTGTCTGTAAAATCATTCTGGTGTTCTGCTATTTTCAAGGTTGGATCTCCAATTATTGTCATTCCATAGAACCATGATTGAGATTCATGCTGACTTCCAGCACCACTTTCCATATTCTCTATTGCCCATATTTTGAAGCTCTCCCCGAAAGTCTTGCCTTCTCCAAGCGGTGTATAGAAATCATTAAATTCCAGCATTGCACCAGTCTTTGTGCTTCCTATGGAAAGAAGTCCATAAGTTTTCTGCATTGCATACCAGCCTGCCATATAATTACTTTCAGTATAACGGGCTATCGAGCAGCAGAAAAGATTATAAAATGCTATCTGAGGGACTATATCTTTCAATTCCCTGTTATAAAGCCATTGATAAGCTCCCCTGTAAGTTATTGCATGACCATTTGGTCCGCTATGACAGCAAAAAAGCAGATGCTCATATTTGTTATTGGATGAAGCCCTTATCCTTGAGACATAGTCTGTCTTCGTAGTCTGGGATGTATCATATACGGTTGTTCTCGTCTTGTATGCCTTTCCGACATCATTACTCCATTCGTTACCCCAGTATTGCCAGTCGTCATCAATCCATACAAGACTTTCGAAATCGTATCTGGGAGGAAGCTTCCTGTAATTGTGAACCTTGTTGAACCAGTTTATGAGAATCTCTGATTCAGTAGGTTGCTCATTACCTTCCCAGGGAAGTGTCATCTTGTCAGCTGATATTCTCCCGAATGAAATATCAGCTTCCAGTGCACCACTATGATTATCATACATTCCATTAGTATCGGTGTCAGCCCAGGTACCATTAAGATCCATGTAGAAAAGATCTATCGGAAAGTTTGTATAATCAGACTTGCCATCAAAAAATTCATCCATTTCATACCATGCAATTGGAAGATTACCTACCATGAAAACATAAGCTGGATCATTATTTATTATTACCTGCTTCAATGCTTCTGGTGTTCCCCCATCTGCAGTTATAATAGTCACCTTGAATCCCTCATCTTGAAGATCGTCTTTGTATACATCAAGAACTGCTGAAAGTGAATTGTAAAGCCTCTCCTCTACTATTACAAGAACATCATTTGGAGAAGAGTCTATCCTGTCTGCATAAATCTTGCTTACATGAAGTTCTGATGGTGGATGCTCTTTTATGTAATCATGGTAATAAATAAGTCTCTGATTAGATGGATCACGTGTTACAGGAGGCAAATCACCATTGGCATAAAGCATTCCAAAAACAAGTATTGCCAAGACAAACAAATATTTCACCTAAATCTCCTTTCTGCTATTTTATTACCACAAATCCCCTGGTATCAAGAATCTTGTTGTTCACCTTCACAACCACCTGATAGCGACCTGGTTGAGCATTTATTTTCCATATCCTGTTCTGCATTCCAGGTTTATCAACCTTCGAAGATTCAGAATGAACAAGCCTTCCGGAAAGATCATATATTCTTATCTCTGTAATTCCAGCCTTGTCAAGCTTGAATTTGAAAACAGCTTCAGTCCTTGCGGGATTTGGATAAACAGTCAGATCAGGTTTTACAGGCAATTTCATTGAATGAATTCTCTTTTTCATGCCAACAAAATTATCACCCATCTTCAGAGTGGGATCACCTATTATTGTCATTCCATAGAACCATGAACGGGAATCGCTCTGAGAACCTGCTCCTGTTTCCATGTTCTTCTGTGCCCATATCTTGAAGCTCTCTCCATAAGTCTGTCCCTTGCCAAGCGGCTCATAGAAATCCTGGAATTGAAGCATTGCTCCTGTTTTCGTACTTCCTACTGATAAAAGTCCAAAACTCTTCTGTAATGCATACCAGCCAGCTATATAATCGCTTTCTGTATATCTTGCAATAGAGCAACAGAAAAGATTATAAAAACCCACTTGCGGTATTATATCCTTCAACTCATGATTATACAACCATTGATATCCACCTCTGTATGTTATGGCGTGTGCATTAGGACCGCTGTGACAACAGAAAAGCAAATGCTCATAACGATTATTGGTTGATTTTCTTATCCTGTTTACATAATCCGTTTTAACAGTAAGAGTGGTATCATAAACAGTTGTCCTTTTCTGATATGCCAGTCCGACATTACCACTCCATTCTTCACCCCAGTATTGCCAGTCATCATCAATCCAGTCCAGACTGTGAGTTATATATGAGCTGTAACCTCTCCTGAATGCATGCACCTTATTGAACCAGTTTCCAATAATTTCAGTTTCAGTAACATGCTGCTCCCCTTCCCAGGGTAAAGTCATGTTGTGGGCAGCAACTCTCCCGAAAGCAATGTCTGCTTCAAGAGCACCGTTATGCTCATCATACATTCCATTGCTATCTGCATCTATCCAGTCTCCATTAGTATCCATAAAAAACAAATCTATGGGGAAATTCGTATAGGCAGCTTTCCCATCAAAAAACTCGTCCATCTCGAACCATGCTACTGGCAGATTACCAACCATAAGAACTACACCCGGATCCTTGTCAATTATAGTCTGCTTGAGTTCCTCGGGTGTCCCTCCCTGTGCAGTCATTATGGTAACAGTATAACCTTCCTGTTTCAGGTCATTCTTGTAAAGATCAAGTACTGCAATAAGGGGAGTATAAATTCTTTCCTCAACTATTACTAAAACATCATAAGGACTTGAATCTGCCTTGTCCGAGTATACGGTGCTTGAATGGAAAGTGGTTACTGGATTGGCTTTTATATAATCATAATAATCACCCAGCTTCCTCCCACTTGGATCTCTGGTAACCTTTGGCAGCCAATTATCCGCCATCAGGAATGTTGAAAAAATGAGACAGAACATGATAACAGTACGCATAAAAACTCCTTTTTAACTTTCCAATATACTATCAATGAATGACTATATTGTCAAGTCAATTGTTAATCAATAATGCTTCATGTTTAGTCTGAAACCTTTTTGAGGCTTATTTCATACAATACTGCTTCACTAATCAAGACAAAATCAAGTTAAAAAAGCTATAAAGCATGAATGATTTTCTTAAAAAGTCTTGACACCCATTACCATTATAAACGAACACGTCCTTATTATTAACTGAAAGATTTGGAGGAATTGGCTATGGATATGGTGACCGTCTATATAATGGGACGGGAATATCAGGTTCCAGCAGGTCTGACAATAATGAAAGCTATGGAATATGCTGGTTACCGCCTCATTCGTGGATGCGGCTGCCGTGGTGGATTTTGCGGTGGTTGCGGAACAATAATACGTAAAAAAGGATCATACAAGCTGACAGTCGGTCTTGCCTGTCAGACAGTTGTTGAAGATGGGATGCAATTTGCTCAAATTCCTTATTATCCACCTCATCATCCTGATTACATGCTTGAAAACATGGAGCCAACTGCTGAACAGATATTGAAAATCTATCCAGAGGTTTTCAGATGTCTTTCCTGCAATTCATGCAGCAAGGTATGTCCACAGGATCTAAGGGTTATGGACTATGTTCAGGCTGCACTGCGCGGTGATATAGCCAAAGCTGCTGATCTTTCATTTGACTGCCTGAATTGTGGGTTGTGTGCAACCAGATGTCCAGTCGAGATAGTGCAATATAATGTGGGAAATCTTGTCAAAAGATTGTATTCAAGATATATTGCTCCTGCAGATGACAGACTGGACAAGAGATGCAAGGAAATTGAGGAAAATAAAGTCAGCACAACACTTGATGGTGGTTTCAATGCAACATTGAACGAAATGACACAATTTGATAAGAAAAAACTCAAGGATTTGTATAATGCCCGTGTAAAAGAACCAGGCGAGTCTGCGTAATAGAGGAGGGAAAAATGTCATATACTAATGAAATGAGAGAATCAATAAAGAAAGTGAACGCAACTCGTGCAAAGAGACTTCATGAAGAATACCCGCAATTGACTTTGGAAGAAAGAGCGAAAATATTAAGTGCGTTCCATCCTGATCACAAAGATGAAGCATTCAGAAAGATAACAGTTGGACCAAGCAAGGGAGAAAAAGCTCCCAACGAATTTGTGGATGTGCTTGAATCATATCCACTTGAATCACCAGATGAAATAGATTTAAATACAATAGATTATGATGTAGATATATTGATAATCGGAGGCGGTGGCGGAGGAAGTGCTGCATCACTCTGGGCTCACATGAATGGTGCTAATGTTCTCATGTGTACAAAACTTCGTCACGGAGAAGCCAATACTATGATGGCACAGGGAGGCATACAGGCAGCAGTTTCAGAGACTGACAGTCCCCAGATCCATTATCTGGATATTTTAGGTGGAGGTCATTTCGATAATTTCCCGGAACTTGTAGAAGCTATGGCTAATGATGCTCCAGGGATTATAAAATGGCATGAGAAACTTGGTGTAATGTATGACAAGGACGAAAAGAATCACATGCTTATAAAACATGGTGGTGGCACAAGCAGAATGAGAATGCACAGTGCCAGGGATTATACAGGTGCTGTCATAATGAGAACATTGAAAGATGAGATGGAAAATCGCAAGATTCCAGTTCTCGAATATACTGCAGCAATAGACCTGTTACTTGATGATGAAGGAAAAGCTGCCGGTGCATTACTCTGGAATATGGAAACCAAGGAGTACAAGATAGCAAGAGCAAAAGCAGTGATTGTTGCAACTGGTGGATTTGGTAGGCTTCATATACAGAATTTCCCTACAACAAATCATTATGGCGCAACAGCAGATGGTCTTGTAATGATTTACAGAGCTGGTGTAAAGCTTGCATTCATGGATGCTGTTCAGTATCATCCAACAGGAGCAATATGGCCAGAACAGATTGTTGGACTGCTAGTCACAGAAAAGGTTAGAGGGCTAGGCGCTCAAGTACTTAACATAGATGGTATACAGTTTACATATCCACTGGAACCCAGGGACGTTGAATCTGCAAAAATAATTAAGGAATGTCTTGAGGTTAAAAAGGGAGTCCCTACTCCAACTGGTAACATAGGCGTATGGCTTGATAGTCCATTGATAGAGCTCAAGCTTGGAAAGGGAGCAGTCAAGAAAAATCTTCCTGCCATGTTCAGGCAATATGAAAGATTCGGGATTGATATCTCAGTAGACCCGATACTGATTTATCCCACACTCCATTATCAGAATGGAGGAGGAATGATTAATTCTGATGCAGAAACATCAGTACCAAATCTGTTCCTTGCAGGAGAAGTTGCAGGTGGAATTCATGGTAGAAATCGCTTGATGGGTAACTCACTTCTGGATATAAACGTATTTGGAAGAAGGGCAGGAATAGCAGCTGCAAAGAGAGTAAAAACAGTGGATATTCCAAAGAAACTCACTTTCAATCATGTAAAGAAGTATGTTGAAGAACTAAAATCAGCAAAGATTCCAGAAGACAGGAAAAGCCCTGTATTGCTTCCTGATTACAGCAGGATAGAAAAAAGAGTAAAGAGACTTAGCATATTCTAGTATTTCGCTGATACATGGAATAAATAATGAGGGTAATAAATCAGCTTGCCCTCATTTCATTTTGAGAGCAGTTCTTATTTTCCTGAAATCACCTTTTTGAGGTATGATAAGCCTGGTGAAACATGATTTATGAAAACTCATGAAATAAAAACAGATTATCAGGCTAGTTGTACTGTATGAAAACAGGCTTGTAATAGCAGCCCCTACTATCTTGTATTTCGGTATGAAATAGAAATTCAGAACAATATTCGTAATTACGCCAAAAAATGCAGCAATTGTCCCGATAAACGGCTTGCCTCTACCTGTCAGGTCAGATGAAAGAAGCTGTCCTGGTGCTGCTGCAAAAGTAGCTCCAAGCAGGATAATCAGGGTTAAATATCCTGCTACGTAATCTTCACCGAATACATACCTCAGGATGAGTTTTCCTGACAAACCAAGTACTATCGATGCCAGAAGCAGAATCCATAAGACTATTCTGCAAATAAAAGCACTATCATCTGAATTGAGAGAGCCTTTTGATGCTTTCGGATAAAGTATTGTAGCAGCTGAGGTTGGAATTATCATCAATCCCTGACTAAGTGATACTGCAACAGCATAAATTCCAAGCCATTCAGTTGAAAGCATCTTTTCTATATATATCTTGTCCACTTGATAATTGACAAGTTGAAGTATTACCCCTACCTGGGATTGTATTCCGAATATCATCAAAGAATACAGTATAGCCAAAGAAAAGTTCCCTGAAGATGGTTTTGATTTGAAAATCCAGTACATTGACATCAGGAACATGCATGAAAACCAGCAGGCAAGAACAGCATTGATCTGTTTGTAAAAAAACAAGTGAGAGACTAATATGCCAAGAAATATCGGCAGATAAAGACTTGGCATTACATAATTGTAGGATTTTATTCTGCCTGTTGCAAGGTATATTTTCTGGGCATGGTTTATAAGCATGCTAGACAATACCCCGAAAAAAGCACCATAGAATATATATGGATTTTTTGCAGTTTCTGGCTTCAAAATGGCAAGGAATATGTAGACGAAAATTATTCCTAAAAGCCCCATCAAAAAACCTGATAACCAGACGGTTTTCAGTATGCTTTCTTTCTGAGAGGAATTATTATAGTAATATACTCCTGCACTCGAGATACCAAATCCTCCCCATATAGTGCCTAATGTTGAAAGAAGAACAAGGTAAGCATATTCTCCTCTTCCCTCGGGACCGAAAGTCTGGGCAATGTAAACGCTTAATACAAAAGCAAATGCCTTGGTAACAAGATTTGAAGAGAATGTCCAGCTACTCTGAGCAAAAAAACTCAAGTCTATATTCCTTCCATTTTCCTGAAATACTGCTCAAGAAGCTGTCTGTATGCCTCAGGGTAATCACCTCTTAAAAGTTTCAGCAAAAGTCTTCTCTCTGCTTCCCTCTTTTCATCATCTCGTCTTGTGGAAGCCTGCGCAGGATATATTTTCAAAGGTTGCTCTGCCTCACGTTTTTCTTCTTCCTCCTGGTTTCTTAGTGCTCCCGAATACTCTAGCATTTTTACATAAAGATTATCTTGACGTTCAAGCAGCCTGTCATTTATATCATTTTTTGCAATTCTCTCTGAAATATCTTTCATTTCTTTCACCATTCCTCCAAGCTCATCCTTTGATTGTGAGTTTCCCTGATTTCTCATGGCCTGCATTAAAAGAGATGACAGCATTCTCTGCCTTAATCCCAGACTTCCTAAAGTATTTCCGCCTGGCATCCCTTTTCTCATATTCTTCGTATCTGAATTCAATGAAGCTTGTTGCTGTGCAATTTCTTTCATTGCTTCCATGAAACCGGATGAACTTGACTGGGCACCTGTTCTTTTTGCAAGATCTCCAAGCATCTCATGAAAAGTATTTACATTTCCCATTGCCTGAAGAGAAGACTGCTTTCCTGATTGTGTATAGTTGTTCCTTGAGTTTTCGCTTGCATCCCTTACTTTATCAAGAGCTTTTTCAAGAATGTCGCGAATCCCGGGTTGCACCAGGAAACTTCTCCTCTCTATGTCTGCCAGTTCATTATCCAGTTTGTCCATTCCTTGCCTTATGCTTTCAAGTGATTGTGTTCTCCTTTCATTCTCGTTCTCCTTGTAAGCTTTTTCAAGTTCTCTTGCCAGAAATGAAGCTTGTGTCTTCATTGTATTTATCTTCTTCAAAGTCTGCTGTTTCTGCCTGCTGTTGTACCTCTTCTGCATATCCTGCAATTGCTGCTTGAGATTCTGGAGACTTGACTGCCTGCTTTCGGAAGAGCTCATATCAAAATTCTCCTGATTGATACTGTTTTCAAGATTCTGCTTATTCCATTCATTCAGATTCCCCAATTCCTGCTTCAATTGGGTATCCTTTGTCTGAGAGGATGTTTCTTTCATATCATCTTTGAGCTGTTTCCATAAATCTTTCTGATCCTTCCTTGCCTGATCCCTTTCAGATGCATTATTACTGCTGTTTGCTGTTCTTGCTTTCTCCTCCAGTTCATGCATCTTGCCTGCCATTTTTTCCATTCTCTGAAGAGCTTCTTCAATTCTCATGTATTTCATAAGCTCTTCAAGTTTCTGCAATTCATCCTTATATTTTTCTCCCTTCTTAGAGAGATCATCAAGTTTTCTGGACATGTCATATGGATTATTTCTCTGCATTTCTTTCTGCAGGTCTTTCATGAAGTCATTTTCCTCCAGTTTCTTGAGAAGTCTTTCTATTTCTCTCTCTCTTTCAAGCAAATCGTTGTTAGCAGCATCATTGCTTTTTTTTGCAAGCCTCTGTTGTTTGTAATCCTCTGAAAGAGCCTTTACCCTTTTCTTGAGATCATCCCATGCATTAAGATGTTGTTTTATCTTATTCTGTAGATCATCTGTGATTTTGCCAGAAGCAGCGCTTTCCTGTGCCAGTCTAACTGACTCTTCAGTCAGTCTTTTTGCTTCATCTGACAAAGATTTCAGATTAATGTCACTTCTTTTTGCCTCCTTTTTCAGTTGATCAAGCTTCCCTGAAAAAGATGGAATTTTTATAATATATGTTTCACTCTCTCCCTGCTTTGGACCTGATACATTATCATTATCCCATGCAACTATCTTGTATCTTATTTCACTTCCGTCACCAGGTTGTATGGAGGATAAATTCCATTTATAATCAAGTTTTATGGATTGCTGATTAGACTTATCAGTTAACAGAATAGTGCTGGTTTTTCCATTTGCAGTATATACAAGTGATACCTTAGTAATAAGGAAATCATCTGAAGCTTCTGTAGTTATAAGTATTTCCCTTCCAGTAGGCATTAATATTTCCTTTTCTGGAGTACCTATTTTTACATAAGGACTCTTATCCTTGATTAGCGTAACTGGAAACTTCTGTGATGCAGAGACATTATCTGTTGTGTCCATTGCAATAATCTGAAAATTGTCTTCCTCTCTTAAATCATATCGGAATACAAAACCTTTATCATCATTCAGCAGATTTGCCTGTAATTGCTTTTTAGAAAACTGGAAATAAATCTCTCTAACTTGTGAAGTAGTACTGCCCTTTATAATTACTGTCGACCCCTTATAAGCTTTTATCATCCCCAAAGGCAGACTTCTTGCTGCTATTCCTGTATACTGGGGTGAAACTATCTCCATTGTAATATCCTGGAAATTTATGGGTGATGAAACCTGTATCTTCTTCTTGATGCTCTTTACATTTCCTGCCTGAATAAATATGTCAGTATTCTCGAAAAGAGGTCCAATCTGTATGTTGTATTTATTCCTGGAGACTTCCTTCATGGAAACCATCTTGCTTCTGTTGCCTGCCTCTGTATAATTTGCTAAAACTTCTCCTTTTTCCCTCTCAGAAGCAAAAACAATTTCTGCCTCTATCATTGCAGTTTCACCTTTCTGGATTTTAGAAGGTACATCAAGTCTTATTATTCTGGGAGGGATGGAATCTAGTTTATATGATTGAAACAACACGAAATATGCTTTCCTGTAAAGATCGGTTTTTGAGTTCAGATAACTGAATGATAAAACAAGACTTGCCAGAATGATACAGATTGAAAACAGGAATTTCCTGAATGGAATTATCTCATTCATCTTCAATTTCAAGAGCTTTTCAACCAGCAGCCTTTTATGCAAGTCTATAAAGAAGCAAGAAATATTGTTTTCTTCCTTTTTGGAGAGAGAAAGAGCAACAATCAATTCCTCAGCAGTCTTTTCATCCTTTCTTCCAATGAGAGAAGCAATATTTCTTATGCTGATAGTTCTTGATATGAATCTTCCCAGAAGGAAAGTTACAATAATCAGTGATGAAACAAGATAAACCCACGCAAGTTCAAGAGATAGGTTCTGTGAAAGTTTTCCTATAAATGCTGTAAAGAGAGTAAAAAACAATAACTCTAATTCAATTGATATTGCAATAGAAAGACCTGCAAGAGATATGCGGATTCTCTTCAAATATGATCCCAATGGAAGCATACTTCAAGTTCTGCTTTGTTGAATATAATGTCAAGTCAAACTTTTGGAGCAATATCTCCAAAACGCCTTTCCCTGTTTGAGAAATCAACTATTGCAGCATAAAGATGTGGTCTCCTGAATTCTGGCCATAATAGAGGTGAAAAAAACAGCTCTGCATATGCAGACTGCCAGAGAAGAAAATTGGATATCCTGTATTCAGAACCTGTTCTTATCAATAAATCCACGTCTGGTATTGAAGGATCATACAAATAGTCTGGAAGATCCTTCTCTGTTATCTCCCTGTTGATATCACTTTTCCTTATCTTGTTTATTGCATCAACAATTTCGAGACGTCCGCCATAAGACAAGGCAAGTGTCAATTTCAATCCAGTATTACTTAAAGTAGCTTCTATTGTCTTTCTCAGCTGGTTTCTTACTATGAAAGGCAGATTCTCAATCCTTCCAATTGCATTGAACTTGATATTATTCTCATTCATTTCCTGTATTTCGTCCTTCAAGTAAGTATGAAGAAGATCCATAAGAAAACTAACTTCAATTTTAGGTCTTTTCCAGTTTTCCGATGAGAATGAATAGAGTGTCAGATGGGAAAGGTTTATTTCAACTCCAGCTTCAATTACATCCCTTACCGATTTTACTCCTGCCCTGTGTCCCTCAGTTCTTGCCAATCCCTGCTTCTTTGCCCATCTTCCATTGCCATCCATTATTATTGCAATATGTCTGGGTCTTTTTTCCCTTGATGGCAATTCTGAAAGCGAAGCAGTTTTTATATCCATCAGACTTCCATGATCTGCTTCTCTTTGAAATAAATCAGATTATCAATTTCCTTCATGAAATTATCGTGCAGATCCTGCATCTCCTTCTCATATCTCTTCTCTTCATCTTCTGACAGGTCACCATCTTTCTTCTGCTTCTTGAAATCATTTATGGCGTCTCTTCTTACATTTCTCATTATCACTCTTGCTTCCTCTGCCAGTTTCTTTGCTTCCTTTACTATTGATAATCTTATTTCCTCAGTCAATGCAGGAATTGGAAGTTTTATGTTGTTTCCCTCCTGTACAGGATTCAAGCCGATATTTGCTTTCTGAATTGCCTTTATTATTGCAGGAACAGCTTCCTTGTCCCAGGCATTTATTATTATCAGCTTTGGATCTGGTGTCTTGATGTTTGCTACCTGATTTATGGGAATACTATCTCCATACATGCTCACTTTTATCCCGTCAAGCATATTTATTGAAGCCTTGCCGCTTCTCAATCTTCCAAAAGATTGATGCAAGCTGTCCAGAGCTTTCTGCATTTTTTCGTCATATACTAAAATTTCAGGATCTTTCATTTTCTCCTCCCCCAGAGACTAATGTACCGATTTTTTCACCAGATAATATTTTCAACAGATTTCCTCTTTTTGTTATATCAAAAACAAGGACAGGCAGGTTATTTTCCATGCATAAAGCAAAAGCAGTCATGTCCATTATCTGCAGCTGTTTCTCAATAGCTTCTCTGAAACTGATGCTGGAGTATCTTTGTGCATCCTTGTATTTCTTTGGATCCCTGTCATATACTCCATCAACTTTTGTCCCCTTCAGAAGACAATCTGCAGATATTTGTATGCCTCGAAGTGCTGCAGCAGAATCTGTAGAAAAATATGGATTCCCTGTTCCACCAGTAAAAAGAAGTATGCAGTTCTTGATTGCTTTCAAAGCTTCTTCATGAGAAAACTCCCTTACGCATTCTTTTACCGCAAAAGAACCCATGACTATTGATTTTGTATCAATCTCGTCAAGAGCCTGTTTCAATGCCAGACCATTCAACACAGTAGCCATCATTCCCATTCTATCTGCATATTCCCTGTGCATCCAGCTAACATCCTTGCCTCTTAAAATATTTCCTCCACCTAATACAATAGCTATTTCTATACCATTATTTCTAATTCCCTTGAGATCCCTTGCAATTGAATTCAAAGATTCTTTGTTGAATGGAGAGCCTGATTCGTTTCCTCCCAGTAGCTCTCCGCTTAACTTCAAAAGAATTCTCTTATAAACCATTGGAATTTTTACCCATTAAGTTCAAAACGGGCAATCTTCCCTACTGAAATTACTTCTCCTGTTTTAGACTGGATTTCATCTAGCAAGTCTTTTACTGTCATTTTCTCGTCTTTGAAGTACTTCTGTTCCATGAGTACTACTTCTTCATAATACTTATCCAGTTTTCCTTCTATTATTTTCTCTATTATATTCGCAGGTTTTTTCTCGTTCTCCATTTGCTTCCTGTAAATATCTTTTTCAGCTTCAACAATCTCGGGATCAAGATTCTCTCTTTTTATGGCAAGTGGAGATGCAGCAACAACCTGTTCAGCAATTTCTTCAGCTAGATCCTTGAAATCCTTTGTATTTGCAACGAAGTCTGTTTCACAATTAAGCTCAATAAGAGAACCAACACGCTTGTTGAAATGTATATATGAATGTATTATACCTTGTCTGACAACCCTGTCCTGTCTCTTGACCATTCTTGCTTTGCCGCGTTCCCTTAAAATCCTTATTGCTTCTTCCTCATTGCCATCAGTTTCTTTAAGCGCAGCTTTGACTTCCATTATACCGAGACCTGTTTTCTCCCTCAAGGATTTTATCATATCGAGCGAAATCTCATTACTCATCTTCATCTCCTTCTATATCATATTTATCAGAATTGTCATGCTCTGTTTCTTCATCTTCACTGCCTTCTTTATATCTAGATATCATTTGACCTTCCCTTGCAGTAAGTATAGCTTCTTTTATCTGATTTGTTATAGTTTTGATGGATCTTATAGCATCATCATTACCAGGAATCGGGTAATCTACTATATCAGGATCTGCATTCGTATCAAGAATAGCTATAGACGGTATTCCAAGTTTATGGGCTTCCTGAATTGCTATAGCTTCCTTTTTGGCATCAACCACGAATATTGCGTCTGGCAAGGTAGCCATCTCCTTTACTCCTCCAAGGGTTGCCTGCAATTTGTCATGTTTTCTTTCTATCTTGAGTCTTTCCTTCTTTGTGTACATTCTTTCAAGAGAACCATCCTGTCTTCTTTTTTCCAATGCCTTAAGCTGTCTTATCTGTCTCGCGATAGTGGTAAAATTGGTAAGCATTCCGCCAAACCATCTTTCCACAATATAAGGCATCCCGCATTCCTCAGCAGCTGACTGGATAACTTCCTGAGCTTGTTTCTTTGTTCCTACGAAAAGTATTGTTCCTTTTTGCTGTGTCAGTCTGCCTACAAAATTCACTGCATCCTCAAGAAGAGCAAGTGTTTTCTGCAAATCAATGATATAAACTCCATTTCTCTCAATGAAGATGAATTTCTTCATTTTGGGATTCCAGCGTTTTGTTTGGTGTCCGAAATGGACTCCAGCTTCTAGTAAGTCTTTGATTGTGACCATATTTCTCCTTTATTGGTTAAACTTCCATTGAGTTTCACCTGACTTTTTGTCTTTTTGGTCACCACCAAAAGACACCACCAGTCAGCAGCTCAATGTGTAAACAAACTTTTTTATCTCTTCGAGAATTGGAAAGCCTTTCTTGCCCCTGCCAATCCGTATTTCTTTCTTTCCTTCATTCTAGGATCACGGGTTAAAAGCTTTTCCTGTCTCAATATATTCTTCAGTTCAGGAAATATCTTTACAAGAGCCCTTGCTATGCCTAATCTTGTTGCACCTGCCTGCCCTACAATACCTCCACCCTTTGTATTCACTATTATGTCGAAATAATTCAGCATATTGGAAACTACAAGAGGTTTCTTGATATCATCTACCAGAAGTTGCCTGCCAAAGTATTTCAAAGGTAAGCGGCCGTTTATCATGATATTTCCGCTGCCTTCCTTGAGATAAACTCTTGCAGTTGCTGTTTTTCTTCTTCCTGTTCCTATATCATTGCCCATTTTCCCTCCAAAATACTTATTTAGCGTTAATATCCAAAATTTCAGGTTTTTGTGCCAAATGAGGATGCTCAGAACCAGGATACACTTTCAGCTTTCTCAATAGCTGTCTTCCAAGCCTGTTATGTGGAAGCATTCCCTTGACTGCTTGCTTGATGACAAGGATCGGATCCCTTTTTATCATGATCCTGAAAGGTTCCTTTTTCAATCCGCTATGATAGCCAGTGTAATGCATATAGATTTTCTGAGCCGGTTTTCTTCCTGACAGATAAACCTTTTCTGCATTCACGACTATGACATGATCACCTAAATCAAGATGGGGACTGAATTCCGGTCTATGTTTTCCCCTCAATATCCAGGCAATCCTGGAGGCAAGTCTTCCAAGAACCTTATCTTCGGCATCTATATAATACCATTTCTCCTTTATATCTGATTTTTTTACAGTATGCGTATTCATTGCTAATACCTCCCCTATTCATGTGCAAGATGTCCCATCTCTAAAAATGGTCTATTTTTGTCAAATAACTTTTATAACCTTCTTAATTAAAACATCATAAAAAATAAATGAACATGAGTCGCATTTCTAAATCCTTTTAACTCATGCAAGGTCTTTCTTGTTTTTTTACAGGATTCAGTCAAGAATGATAGAGAAACCCAGATCTTTCAAAAACATATTCCTGAAAGTATAAATAATTAAAGCGCACAGGATATGTTAAAAAATTTAACATAATGTAATAAAAATTTATGTTAATAAAAATATCACTTGACAATATACCAGTACAAACAGCTAAAAAATCCTTTAAATAATTTCTTAAAGAAGAAAGGAGTTGTGAATGCCAAGAGAATTATGTAATCATGAATGGAAAATGATAAATCTGCAAAGTGGCTTCATTGTTACTGAAAAATGCATAAATACTAATGAATATGTGGATTACTTCTCAACTGAAGATGCACCATCAATGCAGGAATACAAGGATGGAGACAAGTACTGGATAATTCTGGGAGCTGACCAGACAATAAGATTTGAACTTGAATGTCAGTTATGCGGACAGATAATAAATTACGACAATCTCCTGGGCTTGATGAATTGTACGGGATGCACAGGAGAATGCCATCTTAACAATCTCACTCAGGTGGCAAGGGATAACAAAATTCTTGTTTATGCAGCATTATGTTACCAGAACAAACCGAATGTTACTGAATATCTTACTTTAGACCAGCTGAAAGCCTTGAACAAGCTTTATAATTCAAGACTTGCAAGCAGGGATAAAAAGATCCTTATTGTTTCTTCGTCTTTGCGCTTATTACCCAAAGGCTGTAGAGGTGATATTTTCAAGGATGTCGGTCTTTTAAGTGAAGAAGAACCTGAATAATAAAAGGAGGAAAAATGAAAATTTCAGAACTCATCAAAAAAGTGAATATTACTCCACTTAACAACCTTTTTGATAGAGATATTACTGGTGTTTTCGTTTCTGATATGGTTAGCGATCTTATGGCTTTTGGAAAAGGAGGAAATCTCTGGATTACCATACAGACACACAAGAAAATCATAAGTGTCGGGGCAATGATTGATGTTTCTGCAATAATAATTGCCAGGGACAAACAACCTCTTGAAGAAGTCATTGAAGCAGCAAACCTCAGCGAGATAACAGTTTTTACAACAGGTCTATCAACATATGATTTGTGCCATGAGCTTTACGAAGCTGGCATCAGATAATCTGATATGGATAACGAAGTATATATTATTGAGGAGATACTGTCGAGATTCCCTGCTGATCCAGAAGCAGTGATTCCAATTCTCCAGGATTTGCAGGCTTCCTTGCGTTATATTCCAGAAGAGGCAGTGATACTTATTGCAGAAAGATTAAATATCCCTGCTGCAAAAGTATATTCAATAGCAACATTTTATAATGCATTCTCTCTCAAGCCTAAAGGCAAGCATCTCATTCATGTATGCCTGGGAACTGCCTGCCACGTAAAAGGTGCCAATGACTTGCTGGAGAAATTCAAGAGAGAGCTCGAGATAGAGGAAGGTGAAACATCTTCTGACGGTGAATTCACCCTCGAGGCAGTAAGATGCATTGGTTGCTGCAGTCTTGCCCCAGTCATTAGAGTTGACGAGGAAACATTCGGAACCTTGAAACAGGAACGCATCCCTTCAATTCTGGAAAAGTATAGAGCAAAATCAGAAGGACAAGAATGTTGATAAAGGAAGTATCAGATTTAAGAAACATTTCACAGAAGACCTTAAATGAAATGTTTCAAATAAGCAAGATAAAATTCCAGGTTGGTTCCGCAACCTGCGGTTTGGCAACTGGTGCCGGACAAACCCTGTCATTCCTGAGGGAATTGTCAGCAAATCAACCTGACAAGTACATTGTTGATGAAGTGGGGTGCATAGGTCTTTGTTTCAAGGAACCAATAGTTGACTTAAGAATGCCGGGATGTTCCAGGATTTATTATGGGGACTTGAATATTTACAAAGCAGAGAAACTTGTCAAAAGCCTGGAAGAAGGAGATATAAGAAAGGAATGGGTTCTTTACAGGCTTGATAAGGAAAAATTCATTAATGAAGATGAAATAAATCTTGCCAGTGATATATCTGACATTTACAGGGAAATCACTACAATGGAAGATCTCAATCTTTTCAAGGGACAGATGAGGATTGTCATGAGGAACTGTGGCAGGATAAATCCCGAGCAGATAGATCAATACATAGCCTTCGGCGGATACAAGGGATTATTCAAGGTTCTCAAAGAAATGTCACCTGATGAAGTTATAGAGGAAATAAAAGCTTCGGGTCTCAGAGGTAGAGGTGGAGCAGGCTTTCCGACTGGCTTGAAATGGAGCTTCACAAGGAAGGCAGAAGGAAGTAAGAAATATATAATATGTAATGCTGACGAGGGAGATCCCGGAGCATACATGGATAGAAGTGTTTTAGAGGGAGATCCCCATAGTGTGATAGAAGGAATGCTTATAGGTGCTTATGCAATCGGTGCAGATGAAGGTTATATATATGTAAGAGCGGAATATCCCCTTGCAATAAAAAGGTTGAAGATAGCCATAAAGCAGGCAAGGGAATACGGTCTTCTTGGACAGAAAGTACTTGGAACTGACTTCTCATTCGATCTCAAGATTTCGATGGGAGCAGGTGCATTCGTTTGTGGCGAGGAAACAGCTCTTATAGCTTCCATTGAGGGACTTCCAGGTGAACCAAGACCCAGACCTCCTTTCCCTGCACAATCCGGATTGTTCGGAAAACCTACCAATATAAATAATGTGGAAACATGGGCAAATATTCCTGTGATAATAGCAAAAGGATCAAAATTCTTTTCCAGTATAGGAACTGAGAAAAGCAAGGGAACCAAGGTCTTCTCTTTAGTAGGCAAGGTCAAGAATACGATGCTGATTGAAGTGCCAATGGGAACTACCATATCAGAGATAGTATATAATCTTGGTGATGGAATGTCAGACAAATTTGAATTCAAGGCCATACAGACAGGAGGACCATCAGGAGGCTGCATACCCAAGGACCTTATAGATTTAAGGGTGGATTATGAAGAACTAACCTCAGCAGGTGCAATAATGGGATCCGGTGGTCTTATAGTAATGGATGAGAAAACATGCATGGTGGACGTAGCAAGATTCTTCCTTGAATTCCTGGAAAGTGAATCATGCGGAAAATGCGTACCATGCAGATCAGGAATAAAAAGAATGCTGCAGATAATACACAGGATTACGCAGGGACAAGGTGAAGAGAAGGATATAGAGCTGCTGGAGGAAATGGCGAAAGGAATAAAGGATGCATCTTTATGCGGCCTGGGTCAGACTGCTCCTAATCCAATCCTGACTACCCTGAAATTTTTCAGGACTGAATATGAATCTCATATCAAGCATAAGAGATGTCCCGCTGCAGTTTGCAAGGCATTGATAGAATACAGGGTCATTCCCGGGAAATGTACGGGATGCCAGAGATGCGTTTCTGTCTGTCCTACTCATGCAATAACAGGTCCAAGATCACAAGCTCATAATCTTGATAAATCAAAGTGCATAAAATGTGGTGCATGTTACGAAGTTTGTAAATATGACGCAATTGCTGGTGATGCAATTATACTGGAATAGGAAAATTTATGGTAAATATTAATATAAACGGACAAGACCTGACAGTAAGGGAAAACTGCACTATACTGGAAGCTGCCTTGATAAACGGTTTCTATATTCCCACATTGTGTTATCATGAAGCACTTGGATTTTATGGAGCATGCAGGATATGCGTTGTTGAAATAGCAGCACCAAGAGGTCAAATTCTTGTTGCCTCTTGTGCCTATCCTGTTTCTGAAGGTCTTATTGTAAAAACCGATTCAGAGAGGGTTATCAATGCAAGGAAACTTATACTCGAACTTCTTCTTGCAGATTGTCCTGACGCTGAAATAATCAAGATAATGGCAGCCCGTTATGGATTAATTGAAACCCGATTCCCCCCTGAAGAAGAGGGAAAATGCATATTATGCGGAATATGCGTCAGGGCTTGTCATAACCTTGTCGGGGCAGGTGCAATAAGCCTAATAAAAAGAGGGAAGAACAAGGCTGTTTCACCTCCTTATGAATCAGTGACAAGTGCGTGCATTTCATGTGGGACATGCGAAACAATGTGCCCTACAAGAGCAATTGATATAAAGGTATTCGACAGGATAAAATCTCTTCATGAATACGAAGGGAGATTTCATACTCAAAGATGTAATATATGCTCTAAATATCATGTTGATAACGAGAAACCGGGTTCAGTAAATAACTGGATTGAGGAGCTCCAGTAAGGAGGTAAAATGGAGCTGACTGGCATCGGGATTATTTATTGTAATTGCAATGGTAATCTGAAGTTTGATTTGAACCATATTGAGAATGCTATTAAAAAAATAGAGGATATCGCTTTTTTCGAACAACATAATTATCTCTGTTCATCATGCGGAAAAGATTTTTTCATGAAAACGATAGAGGAAAACGGGAAAAGCAAGTTGCTTATAGCTGGTTGCAGTCCAAGAAATCAGGCACTTATCTTTTACGAATGGGCAGAAAATCTTAATATACCCAGATCTGCATTGGAAATAGTCAATATCAGGGAAGGATGCGCATGGATAAGCGGGAACAGGGAAAAAGCAACACAGACTGATACAGTCATTTCATTGATAAGGCAGGGTATTGCAAGACTGAAGGCAAGGGAAGTTTTGGAAGATATAGTCCTTCCGGTAAACAAATCATGCCTCGTGATTGGTGGAGGTATTGCTGGAATTACTGCTGCTTGTGATATCCTGGATCAGGGCTATAAAGTATATATAGTTGAAAAGGAAGGCATGCTTGGAGGCAGCTTGAGAAGGTTCGATTATATTGCTCCTTCTTTTGAGAAAAGCAACAATTGCCTCAAGAGGAAACTGGAATTGTTGAGGGAAGCAAAGATTCTTATTTCATCCGAAATAAGGAGTATTGAAGGTCATCTGGGTAATTTCACTGTAAATATTGAATCGGGTGATAAATCAGAAAAAATTGATGCAGGTGCAATAATAGTTGCTACAGGATTATCTTATGGAGAGAACAAGTTCGCGGATCCACTGATTATTGAGGAAAAACTGAAAAATGACCAGATAGGCAAGGAAATTTTGTTCATACAAAGCTTGATTGATAAAGATCCCAGGGAATTATCAGGGGGAGTTATTGATGCATTGTTGATGCTGAAATATGCTTATTTAATAAAGAAATCAAAGCCGGATATCAAGGTAACTGTACTTTACAAGTCATTACCTCAGGAATTTACTCAGCTAATAAATGAATGCAGGAAACTGTCTGTTGACTTCATCCATTATGAGATAATTGAAGAATTAAGCGAGAATCTTGTCATATATAATAATGAAAAAGAAACCATGGAAATACGCTCATCATGCATCTGCCTTCCGATTAAATGGAAAGCAAGAGAAGAGAATAAATCTTTGACTGAGATCCTGCATTTAGTCACAGATATTGAAGGTTTTATTGTAGATGATATAAAGAAGTTACGTATGAAGGATACATTACCAAGTGGTATCTATGTCTGTGGAAGTGCTCATAAACCATGCACTGTTTCCCAGGCAATCATCCAGGCTCATGGTGCTGCATACAAGGTGATAAACATATTCAAGAAAGAGACTGCAAGAAAAACTGCAAAAGTAAGCTCTGTGAACGAAATCTACTGCAGGGCTTGCGGCAGATGCATTGAATCTTGCCCATACAAGGCTATCTCATTCACAGAAAAAAATGAAGGCAAGTTTGCCTCTGTGGATGTGGCTTTCTGTCAGGGATGTGGAATATGCCTTGGTGTATGCATTTCAGGAGCTATAAAAATGAAATATCAATCTGAAGAGGAAATAAGAAAAGCTGTTCATGCTGTTTTAGAAGATTAAGGAGAAGGAATAATGCCTTCAATAATAGTTTACGCTTGTAAATGGAATCCTTCCATTGCTGCGGATAATGCAGGAGTTGAAAAGAGAAGCATTCCTGACGACATGAGAATAATTACAGTGGAATGCACTGGCAGTCTTACAACCGCAATGCTCATTCAGCCTTTTGAGGAAGGAGCCAGGGGAGTTCTTGTGCTGGGTTGTTCTGCAGGAGAATGTCAT
Source organism: Candidatus Coatesiibacteriota bacterium (assembly GCA_016927185.1). GTDB lineage: Bacteria > JAFGND01 > JAFGND01 > JAFGND01 > JAFGND01 > JAFGND01. The sequence continues at coordinate 26,996 of JAFGND010000047.1, read as the reverse complement.
TTCGTGAACGGCAATGAATTCGCAAAAACAAGAGTTGAGGAAGCAAAGAGCATATTGAAATGGCTTGGACACAGATCTGAATCACTGGAAATCAACCTTATGTCCGATACTTCAGGAGCTGCTTTCGAGGATATAGTAAATCGCTTCGCATCCAGGATAAACAGGCTGCAGATTACTGAAATGATAGAACAGACAAACGCTGAATACTGCCTGGAATGCGGTGTCTGTACAGGCATCTGTCCAATGAGCAGGATCAACAAGAGCTTCTCTCCAAGGATAATTGTCGAGGATTGCCTGTTGTCACTTGAAAGCGAGATTTTATCATCAGATATTATCTGGACATGTCTTACCTGTAAAACTTGTGAGGAAGTATGCCCATCGAAAGTGAATTTCACGGACTTCATAAGACAGCTGCGTGATAAGGCAGCTGATTCAGGAGCTCATATGGCACTCACTCATGCAGGTATTCTTCAACAAACAAGGTTGCTTGAAGCAAAAGAACCAAGAAAAAAGACTTTCGAGTGGTTGAATTGTGAAAAAAAATCGTTGGATACTGATATAGCATATTTTGCAGGCTGTGCACCTGTATATGATATAGTTTTCAAATATCTTGATTTGAAGATTACGGACAGCACAAATGCGATCTTGAATCTTCTACGCCTTGCAGGAATAAATCCAGCACTTTCTCCTGATGAAGTATGCTGCGGACATGATGCATACTGGAATGGAGAGCTGGATGTATTCAAGAGACTTGCAAGGCATAATCTTGAGTGGATAAAAAAGGGTAATTACAAGACTGTCATTTTCGGCTGCCCGGAAGGTTATCATACATTCAAGAATATTTATCCAAGAGAACTGGGAGAATCCAGTCTTGAAGTTCTTTTCTGGACTGACATAATTATGGAGAACAAGTATGCATTGATCCCTGATATAGATAACCATGAAACAGTCTCTGTAACATATCAGGATCCATGCAGGCTGGGAAGATACAGCGGGATTTATGAAAGCCCCAGGGATCTTCTGACATTATTCGAGAATGTAAAATTGAAGGAAATGCAGAAAAACCGTGAAACTTCCATATGTTGTGGTTCAAGCGGATGGGTACAATGCACTTCTTGTAACAAATCAATCCAGATGTCAAGACTTGATGATGCGAAAGAAACGGAAGCAGAAATAATGCTGACTGCATGTCCAAAGTGTCTGATTCATTTGAGATGTGCACAGAAGGACACAAATGAACAGTCAGTGAAATTGATGGATTTAGCGAGTTTCGTATATAGTTTATGTAAAATATCGAAGAAAAACGAGGTTTTGTATGCCAGGTGATGTACTCATAATTGGAGGAGGTATTGCAGGAATACAGGCAGCCCTTGATCTGGCTGACATGGGAATAAAGGTTCATCTTCTTGAGCGAAATCCAAGCATTGGAGGGAAAATGGCTCAATTTGACAAAACCTTTCCCACTAATGACTGCAGTATATGAATTCTTGCGCCTAAGATGCTAGATGTCGGTCGACATCCAATGATTGATATACTTGCCTATAGTGAACTGGAATCTGTTGAAGGAGAATCTTCTTCCTTCAAGGCTACAATAAGAAAGAAGTCGCGTTATGTTAATGCTTCTATCTGCAATGCTTGCGGTGATTGTGTCGCCAAGTGCCCTGTAAAAGTGAAAAATGAATTCGACATGAATTTTGGTGTCAGAAAAGCCATTTATCAATATTTTCCGCAGGGAATCCCCTCTATTATGACAATAGATGGAACGAAATGCCTGAAGATTACACAGAACAAGTGCGGGATTTGTTCAAAAGCTTGCGTAAAAGGTGCTATTGATTATGAAATGAAAGATGAAACTGTGGAAATAGAAGTTGCATCAATTATTATTGCAACCGGATTCGATATGCTGCCAGTAAGTCATCTTACACAGTATGGTTATGGCAAGATAAAAAATGTGATTACAGGACTGGAATATGAAAGGCTTATAAATGCAACAGGACCTACTGAAGGTCACCTTTACAGACCATCTGATAAGAAACTGGCTCACAAGGTAGCTTATCTGCAATGCATTGGAAGCAGGGACCAGAACAATTGTGCATATTGCAGTTCTGTATGCTGCATGTATTCCATAAAAGATGCAATGCTTGCAAAGGAGCATGATTCTGAAGCTGAGGGCTATATATTTCATACAGATTTCAGAAACGTTGGCAAATGGTTCCAGAATTATGAGAAAAAGGGAAAAAATGATTATGACATAAAATATATCAGGGGAAGGGCCGCTGAAATCACAGAGGATGCTGACAATAACCCTATTGTGTTCTATGAAGACACAAAAACCCAGGAGATAAGGCAGCTTACTGTAGATCTTGTCGTTCTGGCAACTGCTACAATACCTTCCAAAGGATTTCAGGAACTGGCAAGAAAATTGAGGATAGAAACCGGTAAGGACGGCTTCGTACAGACAAACAGCAGACTTCCAGTATCCACAAGCAGGAAAGGGATTTTTGCATGTGGCTTCTGCATTGCTCCTGCTGATATCCCTGAGAGCGTTGCACAAGGAGCTGCAGCTGCTGGACTTGCTGCCCAGATTGCCCTTTCCAGGGCAGGATAGACAAGGAGAAATTAGTGGAAGAAACAAGGATTGGCGTTTTTGTATGCAAGTGCGGAACAAATATTGCAGGATTTCTCGATGTTTCGGATATTGCCGAATACTCATCAACACTTCCTGATGTGGTATTCACCAAAGTGAATCTCTTCACATGCTCAGAGGCAGGAATTTCAGAAATAAAGAATGCCATAGTGCAGCATAATCTTAACAGGGTTGTTGTTTCAGCCTGTACTCCAAGAACGCATGAACCTACATTCAGGGCCGCATGTCAGGAAGCAGGTCTGAATCCATTCCTGTTCGAGTTCGTTAATATAAGGGAACATGTTTCCTGGGTGCACAAGAATGACAGGGAAAAAGGGACAAAAAAAGCCAGGGATCTTATAAGAATGGGCGTGGCACGAGCTGCATTGCTTGAACCTAAGGAATTCATAGAAGTCCCCGTACTTAATGAAGCAATAATTATTGGAGGCGGGGTTGCAGGATTAAGCTCAGCAGTATCTCTTGCAAAGCGCGGTTTCAAGGTTCATCTTGTGGAGAGAAGCAACAAGTTAGGCGGCAGACTACTTGATTTGAATATTATTCAACCTGAAATGACATCTGCAAAAGGCATTATAGAAGATATCTTGCACGAGGCAGAGAACTTGCCTCTCATAAATATATATAAAGGTTACAAACCAGTGGATTTGAAAGGCTGCATTGGTGCATACAAGATGATAGTAGAAAACAGCAAGAAGGAAACAAAGGAGATAGATTCAGGAGTAATAATACTGGCAAGCGGTACAAGAATGCTTGATCCCTCACCATATTACGGCTATAATGGAAGAAATATAATAACCCAGTATGAACTTGAAAAGCTGCTTTCAAACGAGGATTTAGAGATAAATAATAACGTAGTAATGATACAATGTGTTGGAAGCAGGAATAGTGAAAACGTTTTCTGTGGCAAGATTTGCTGCATGGAGGCAATAAAGAACTCCATACTGTTGAAGGAAAGAGATGACAGGATAGATGTTTACATAATTTACCGAGATATCCAGGCACTAGGACATGAAAACGAGAGGTTGCTGAGGAAAGCAAAGAATCTTGGAGTAAGGTTCATTCACTATTCAGCAGAAAAGCCTCCTGAAGTGACAAAAGATGCAGTGAAAATTTACAGTGATATCCTGAACAGGGAGTTCAACATTCCCTATTCACTAGCAGTGCTGGCAACTCCACAAATTCCGCACAGCGACGCTCAGGAGCTTTCAAGGATACTCAAGGTACCAACTGACGAGAATAACTTTTTCCTTGAAGCACACATGAAGTTGAGACCAATCGATTTTGCTACTGATGGAATATTCATATGCGGTTCAGCCAGATGGCCCTGCACAGTAAATGAAGCAATCTATCAGGCAGAAGCTTGTGCTGCAAGGGCATCCATTCCTCTCGGTAATGGAAAGGTGAAGGTGGAACCAATAAACAGCTTGCTTGACGAAGATATATGCAGGGGATGCGGATTATGTGTCAGTTTGTGCCCCTACAAAGCTATTGAGCTTGTCAATACTGATAAGGGAAAAAAGGCAAAAATAATCATAGCTGCCTGCAAAGGCTGCGGAGTTTGTGGTTCCACTTGCTACAGGCATGCCATAACAATGAGTCATTACAAGGATGAGCAGCTTCTTGCACAAATAGAAGCATGTTTTAAAGAGTAAAGAGAGGTGAAAATGTTTTCCCCTAATATTATTGCTTTCTGCTGCAACTGGTGAGCATACTCGGCAGCTGATCTCGCAGGTGTGGCGAGAATGCAATATGCTACGAATGTAAGAATAATTCGCGTTATGTGCGGAGGGAGAGTTGATTTGGAAATGATCTTTTCTGCCTTCCTCAATGGTGCAGATGGCGTCTTCATAGGAACTTGCCTCAAGGGGGAATGCCATTATACCTCAGGAAATCTCCAGGCAGAAGCCAGAATAATCTTCGCAAAGCATATCTTGAAATATACAGGACTTACAGAAAAACGTGTAAAACTGAGTATGATGAGCTCAGCAGAAAGCGGAAAATTCGTTTCGTCAGTCTCTGATTTCATTGAAACAATAATAGCGGAAGGAAAGCTCCCTGATGATGCTAACACGCAGAGAAAGTTACATGCAGCATACAGAGCAGTTATGGGAGAAAAAATAAGATGGCTTGCCGGAAAGAAAACTGAATTCGAGACAGATGGTAACTTGTATGGTGAGAAATTCACTCCTCATGAGATAAACAGACTCTTCAGGGAGGTTGCACAGGATGAAGTTCTTACCCAGGAAATAATACTTCTTCTCGAGAACTCACCCCTGACTATAAAAGAACTGGCTGAAATTACTAATATTCCACCTAGAAGAGCTGTACGTCAGATTGCGAATATGCTGAGGCTTGGAATAGTAAGGCAGGACGGATCGAAAGATAATGCCCCTGCATTTACAGCGGGAAATAACAAGCGTTTGATTGAGGTTATCAGGTAAAATGGATAAAGTATTGATTATTGGAACAGGTATAGCTTCACTAACAGCAGCTATGGATCTTGCCGAAAAGGGAATATATGTTTACCTGCTGGAAAAAGAAGCTTTTGCAGGAGGACTTTTAAGCAAATTGAATACTGTCTTTCCTGATGATGATCCTTCAATATGCAAGATTGCAGATCTTCTCTTTTCTGCAAGGAATCACCCAAACATAGAATTGATGACCCTTGCAAAGCTGAAATCACTGAAGCCTGAAGAAACAAAATTCAAGGCAAAAATTCATCTTGAATCAAAAAGAACTAACGATGACTGCAATTTGTGTGACAGATGTGCTGAAGTCTGTCCTGCAAAACCATTCAACACTTTCAATGAAGGCTTGTCCTTGAGAACTGCCATTGATACAAGCAATCCATATTCTGAAGAGGTCTACTACATTGAGAAGGAAACTCCAGCTTGTATAGAAGCTTGTCCAGTTCATATAGATATAAGGAAATATATAGGGTTGATTGCTTCGAGGGATTATCTTGGAGCATTGAATGTAATCAGGGAAAAAAATCCGCTTCCAGGTATCTGTGGAAGGGTTTGCAATCATCCATGTGAGACAGCATGCAACAGGAAAAAATATGATGAGGCAATCTCGATAGATGCCCTGAAACGATTTGTTTCAGATTATGAACTTGCACTTTACAGAGAAGGGAAACTGAGCCCTCTTCCAATAAAAGCACCTTCCACTAAGGAAAAGGTGGCTATAATTGGTGCAGGTCCTGCAGGACTTACTGTAGCACACGATCTTGCTAAAATGGGATACAGACCGACAATATTCGAAAGAGCTCCTGTTCCTGGAGGAATGCTTTGGTTATGCATACCTGAATACAGATTGCCCAGAGATATTATCCAGGTAGAGACAGAACAGATAGAAAGGCTTGGAACTGAGATTATCTACAATCATCCAATAGGATCGGAGCATTCCCTGGATGATCTTAGAAGAGAAGGTTTCAAGGCTATTTTTATCGGGGTTGGTGCACATAAGGGATTGAAACTGAGAATACCCGGAGAGGATGATTTCAAGGGACTTCTTGACTGCATCATTTATCTAACGAGAGTAAATCTTGGAGACAAGACAAAACCCGGAAAGAAAGTCATTGTCATTGGTGGAGGAAATTCTGCAATAGATAGTGCCAGGGTTTCCTTGAGGCTTGGGTGTGATGAAGTTTACATACTGTACAGAAGATCCCGACTTGAAATGCCAGCAAACTCATGGGAAGTTGATGCAGCTGAGGACGAAGGAGTCAATCTTCATTTCCTTATAATACCAGAAAAAATCATTGGGGAAAACGGGAGAGTGACAGGAATAAGATGCCTTAAAAGCAAGCTTGGAAAGCTTGATGCAAGCGGCAGGAGACAACCCGTTCCAATTCCCGGAAGTGAATTCGAGATAGAATGTGACCTTATAATCCCTGCAATAAGCCAGGAACCTGATGTATCATGGCTAGCTGCTGGTCATGGGCTTGAAATTTCCAAATGGAACAGCTTTAATATAAATACGAGAACCGGACAGACAAATATCCCGCATATTTTCGCAGGAGGTGATGCAGTGACCGGTCCTCAGACAGTCATAAAGGCAATCGCAGCCGGACATATTGCAGCTGAAGGAATTGATAAATATCTCAGTAACTAGAAGGATATTATGAAAAAAGACAAGTTTATTCCTGATTTTTCTGATGTACCACAGAAAAGAACAAGGATGAATGAGCTTCATCTTGAAGAAAGAAAGGAAAATTTCCTTGAAGTAGAGAAAGGTTTTACAGAGGAACAGGCATTGATTGAAGCTCAAAGGTGTTTCAGTTGCAGAAGATGTCTAGGATGCGGGTTGTGCCTTGCTGAATGTGATACGGAAGCCATTAAATTTGATATGAAGGATGCAAGCAGGGAAACTGAGATTGATGGAGTGATTATTGCACCAGGTCTTGATGTATTCTCTCCAGACAAGCTTTTGCATCTCGGATACAAGGACAACTGCAACATAATAACAAGCATTGAACTGGAGAGAATTTTATCCCCTACAGGACCTTATAAGGGAATTCTGATGAGACCATTCGATGGCACTTACCCACACAAAATTGCTTTCATTCAGTGCATAGGAGCACGTGAAGAAGGTCTTGGAAGAGATTATTGTGGAAATATTTGTTGCAGCGTTACATTGAAACATTCCCTTGAAATCATGAAACGCTTTGTTGATGCAAGAATTACAATTTTCTACAGGGATATGAGACCTTATGGAAAAGAAGGAGAACTGCAATTTGGTGAGGTTCTTGATAAAAAGTCCATAAAGCTTGTTAACTGTGAAATAGACAGCATAAGGCAAAACGATGATGGACAAGTGATGATAACGTATAATAAAGACAACAATGAGCAGGAAGAGGGATTTGATCTTGCTGTACTCTCAGTTGCTCAGGGGGCAGAAGCAGAAACAAGAAACCTGGCAAGAACTGCTGGAATAAAGATAAACAAATACGGCTTTGCAGAAGACAACTCACCTGCAAGGATGAACGGAAAGATTATTTCAGCTGGTTCATTCATTGAACCATGCAATACAATGGATGCAGTACTTTCGGGGCATGCTGCCGCTACTGCCTTGCTGAAACAGCTGAATACCAGTGAAGTGCAAAGCGAATGTATAGTTCCTGTTGATGGAGAAACAGCTATACTTGTCTGTGAATACGGGCTTAAAAACATCTGGAAAGACCATGCAGATTCCGTTTTAAAAAAACTGACAGAATCCAGTTTCAAGGATCTTGTTTACTTATCTTCATTCGCATGCAAGAAAGATGGAACTGGCAAACTGCAGGGCATGAAAGAGAATGACATAAAGAGAGTTCTTCTCTTCCCATGCTATGGAATCAACAGCAAAATGTTCTCTTTAATGGCTCAGAAGTATAACATGCAGGGAGCCGTTGTTGACAAGAGTATTTCAGTTGAAGAAATGATAATGAGACACAGGGAATTTTTCTCTTTGCCTAAGAAGAAGTGCATCTCTCAAAAAGTATTAATACTGGGTTTTTCTGTCTCGGCAATAATCGCTTGTGATACTCTCCTTGATTTCGGGAAAGAGGTTATCTGGGCTTTCAGTGATTCTGACAAGGAATATATTCTTCCCGGGTACAAGGAGAAATATGAGCTGCTTTCCACTAACAGGAACCTTGCTCTGCTTGATTTGAAAGATATTATTGAAGTAGAAGGGGATTATTTCAAGCGAAAAATAAAGGTGTCAGGCAATGAATACGAAGCAGACAGGATTATAGTAGCTACTTCATCAAGGAAACATGAAACTGAGGAAAAACCAAAAATGATAAGCAATAGCCAATTGGCAAGGCGGATAGCTGAAAATGATCTGTCAGGAATCAATAAAGTAGTCTTTCTTCAATGTCATGGTTCGAGAAATGTCGAATTCCCCTTCTGCAGCAGGTTTTGCTGCAAGGAAACACTTGAAAATGCACTTGAAATAAGGAGATCTTATCCAGATTGTGAGATAAGTATTATTCATAGAGGCATCAGGCTGAAAGGGGCAGAAGAGGAACTACTGACAGCATCAATTGAAGCCAATGTAAATCTGATAAAGGTAGAGAATGAGATTATACTTGATAATGATAAAGTTATCATGCCTGATGGAGAAGAAATAGAATCTGACTTGATAGTTCTTGCAACTGGATCGAGACCTCATAATGATCTGCCCGGAATATCAAGATTGCTTGGATTAGAACTTGATGAAGGAAAATTCCTGAAAGCAAGTAATGAAATGGGTTCTTTGCTGCAATCAAGTAATAACAGGGATGTCTGGATATTGGGAAATGCGAGGGACATTACATCAATTGATGAAGAAGTGATACAGGGACTTGCAATTGCACAGATAATTGACGAATCAGTGAAATGAAAGAAACAATATTAATAAGTCAATCTTTTCACATTGAGGAAGGGGATTTCGAAAAAGCTGGAACAGCTACAGAGAAGATAAGGGAAATACTGAAAAGCCTTGGTATAAAACCGGATATTGTAAGACGAGTTTCTGTTGCAGTATTCGAGGCAGAAATGAATATATGCATGTATGCACATTCACCTGGAAATGTGTTATTCAATCTTACCGATCTGAAAATAGAAGTCCAGGTAACAGATTGTGGTGTCGGAATTCCTGATTTGGAGAAAGCCATGCAAAAAGGCTGGTCTACTGCCACAGATGAAATGAGGGAGCTCGGTTTTGGGGCAGGTCTGGGATTACCCAATATGAAAGAGAATTCTAACACCTTCAGGATAGAATCAGAACCAGACAAGGGAACAAGAGTTATAATGACCTTTGATTATTTGTAAAAATGACTGAGTATTATCATTCAATTCAGTTTATTGAGGAATCGTGCACTGGATGCATGGCTTGCATGAGGATATGTCCAACCAGTGCGATAAGGATACGAAGGGGAAAAGCTGCCCTGGTTTCGGAAAGATGCATAGATTGCGGATTGTGCCTTCAGGTTTGTACTCATAAGGCAATAGTCCCGAAAACTGATGCTTTTTCCACTCTTCCAAGATTCAGTTACAAAGTCGCAATTCCTTCATCTGCTATATATGGTCATTTCGGAAGCGAGATCTCCCCGATATGTGTTCAGGAAGGACTTATACAGCTTGGTTTCAATGAAGTGTTTGATATTTCAACAGCTCTTGAGTATTATGTATATTCAATAGAACGATGGCTTTCAGAAAACAGGTCATTGAGACCTGTCATATTGAGCGTATGCCCTACTGTTGTCAGACTGATACAGGTTCTTTTCCCAAGTCTCGTTGAGCATGTTCTTCCCCTCCAGCCTCCAAGAGAGTTTATTGCAATGCTCGCCAAGGTTACTATATCTGAAAGATTGGGGGTAAAGCCTGAGGAAATTTCATGCTTCTTCATTGCTCCTTGCAGTGCGATTATGATCTCAATCAAGCAACCTGCAGAAGGCTCCAGATCATCTCTTGATGGGACAATAGGAATACAGGATATTTACAATCATTTGTATTCCAAGGTTTTCGAGATTTCCAAGGAACATACCTTGAGTGAACCGATATCACCTATATCAGGTCTTGGCATCAGTTTCGGTTATGTTGGAGGTTTACTAAGAATACTTGCAAAGGAAAGATGGCTAGCTGTTGCAGGTTTATCAAATCTGATAAGGATTTTCCAGGAAATAGAATCGGGAAGGCTCAGGGGGGTGGAATTCATAGAATGCTGGTCGTCTCCGCTTGGCTGTTGCGGTGGTTCCCTGACAGTAGAAAGCTCGTATATAAACAGGAGCAGACTAATTGATTTAAGCAACAGGTTTCCCCAGAGATTAGAGATAGACCTTGATGCAGCAAAGAAATACTATGATGATAAAATCTCTTTCCTGCATGGAAAACTCCTGCCTAGACCATTAAAGCCTTTAGATACCAATATCTTGAGAGCAGTCAAGAAAATGAAGAAAAGGGATGAATTCCTTAAACTTCTGCCAAAGTTCAATTGCGGGTTATGTGGCTGCCCTACATGCAGTACATTCGCGGAAGAAGTGGCATCAGGTCAGGAAGACAAGGAATCATGTGTTTTCTTCTCTCCTAACAGGTTGAGAAAACTTATCAATCTTTACAATATCGATTTCAGCTCGCTTTCTGAAGATGAGGAAGAAGAGGCTTTCTAGAAAACGCTTTGTTAATTCCAATCCGGCCATATAACATCTTTTGCAGTTCCCTGCATGGATTCTGCAAAAACCATTTTCAATTGACATTAAAGAGCTTAAATTGCTTCAAGTTATTCAGATTGAAAGGAGAACAAGTATGCCTAGGATTTCTTTCCCTTATATGGAATGGGCAAGAGCTCACACTGCAAATCCGGAACCTGATTTGATAAATCTCGGTGTGAGTGAAGTGGTACATGTCACAACTGATGAGCTTAATGTGGATATTTCGAAGATGACTATCAACAGGAAGGAAGCATATGCACAATTCATTGAAATCAAGGAAGTTATTGGTGAAAGATACAAGGTAGGGACTGATGAAATCCTGTTCACACTTGGTGCTTCGCAATCCAACTTTCTTGCATTTGGTGCATTATTCGACTATGGTGATGAAGTTCTTATTGAAATGCCTACTTACAAGGCTTTTCATGCTATAGCAGAATTTTATGATCTTGCCATAAGGGAATTTTACAGGGACAAGAATAAAGACTATGAAATAAATATTGATGAATTAAAATCGAGGATAACTGCCAGGACAAGGGGAATAATTATCTCTCAAAGCCATAATCCATCAGGTTTTACATTGAAGGAAAAAACAATGAATGATTTGATTGGATTATGTGAAGAAATGAATATCTGGCTATTGAGTGACGAGATTTATCTGGATTTCAATGCCAACGGGAAGGGTGTTACTTCATACAAATCAAAATCCAGGATAGTCACTACGCAATCATTCACAAAGGTTTTCGGTCTTGGTTCGATGAGGTGCGGATGGACCTTCGCACCGCCAGATGTAATTGAAAAGTTAAGGAAATTCGAAAATATATGCTACGTAGAGTTACCCTATTTTTATGTAGGTTCATGTCTGCAGGTTTTCCCAAAAATCCAGGAAATATGGAATAAAAGAATAGTGATGATAGAGAAAAACAGGAAAATTCTCAAGGAATGGCTTTCAAGGCAGGATAAACTGACAGGAAAGATACCAGAGACAGGAGTGATATGCTTTTTGAGATTCAAGGACGAGAGTATTATTCCTGACACAGATTACTGGGCAAGGAAATTCAGGGTTCAGGTCGTAAATGGCTCGGTTTTTGGAGACTGTCATTCATTCAGGATTGGTTATGGTTGTCTTTCCGAGAATCTGGAAAAGGGTCTTGAAAAGCTTGAAAAAGCAATTAATGAATAAGAAGAAAAGCAATATCCCCGGATATATAATAAGCACTTTGATAGCTATTGTAATATATATAGCAGCAGCTTTTCTTTTTCTTCATATTTATGTAAGACCATTCCAGGAGAAAAGCAGGGAAATAGAAAAAAAGGAGCAGAAGAAATTTCAGGAAAATCTGAAAAAGGATCTCGATAAAGAGCTAGATAAAAAACCATGATCAGGATAATTGTCAATGAAAGGGAATGCAGTGGATGTCTGTCCTGCGTTACATATTGCAGGAGTTATAATGATGGAGAGCTTCTTGAAGTGGATCTTGATTTTTTTGAAGGCAAAAACAAAATCAGGATATGCAGACAATGCAAGATATGCAAGGCAGCAGAGAGTTGCCCCAATAAAGTTTTCTACAGAGAAAAAGATGGAATATGGAGACTGGCTACTGAAAAATGCATAGGATGTGGCAATTGCGAAAAAAACTGCCCATTTGGTGCAGTCAAGATAAGAGAAGGGAAATCTGTCAAATGTCAGGTTTGCTCAGAAAGGCTTTGCAGCGAAGTCTGTTTCACTAAAGCTATACAGATAATTGATGATTAGTATTGTTTCAATTAGGCTTTTTCAAATTCCCTATCAAGATATCGAATTCCCTTTTCCCAAGACCAAGATTTCTTGAACTTTCTGCATCATTTATGGCAAGGAAATGATAACCCAAACCTGATTTTGAAACTGCCCTTCCCGCATAAAGATATGGATTGAAGGGATTTTCAGAAATCAGTTTATTCCATATCCCCAACGATTTCCTGAAAAAACCTTTCTTGTTCAGCTCTGCTGCATATATCTCTGAAACATGATGATTGGTGGGATCAATCAAGTACGCTTTTTCCATATTTTCGAAATTTCTACTGTCAAGTTCATATTTTCTCATATAAATTTCCGGTTGATAAGGATTTAGCTTTGTAGATATGTCAAAATTCTCAAGGGCTTTTTTCTTCTTACCCATTTGGGAAAGTATCTGAGCTTTTTCGTTGTAAAACTCGAAATCAAAAGAATCCAGTTTCAATAACATGTCTGTATAGTAAAGAGCCTTGCCGAGATTTCCCATTTTCCTCTCCATATCTACTCTTGCAGATATTACAGAAGGGATTCTAAGACCGTTCTTGCAAGCTTCTTTCATGTATTCCTGTGCCAGTTTGTTATTCCCTTCATACAACAGGACTTTGCCTATTACGGATAGATTGAATGCAATTACTTCATTCCTTGTCAAATTCCTCAGATAAGTACCCTTTTTTTCAGAATAATCAGATATTTCATAAGATATTTTGTAGAAATTTTTTTCTCTCTTCTCTCCTATAATAGATTCCCAGTCTATGGTGATATTCTCATCTTTCCATCTTACGAATGCATGTGTCGGAAGAATTACCATATGCAAGGGTAATTTAAGTTCCTCTGCCATAGACAGATATATCAAGGCAAGATTATCGCAATCCAGTACCCCGTTCTTCAGTCCTGCTCCAGGCAAATCATTCTTTTCATACCTTATATTATACGTAAACCTGATTGTATTGAAGAAAAATCTCAGAAAGTCTTCAGGTTCATTAAGATTTTTTGCATCATTTCTTGCGGTTTCTATAATTGATTCAAGGAGTTCGAATGATTCCGGTGGTGCATTCTCAAGCTTTAGCACTATGAAACCGATATTCTCTTTCAACAGGTTTTCAGTTATTCTGGGCTTATCCACTGGAAGGGAATTTATTGAGCATATCAGTGACATTATCAAATATATATTTATCAACATATTACTCTCAATCAACATAGAATTTACTTGCATTGATTCTGTCAATATTAAACAGTTGAAGAGCAAACATGAAAGGAGAGAAATGCGATATGTGTTGATATTCGTTTTCATTTTGTTTTCATTCAACAGTGCTTATACTGATGGTGGTTCTCCAAAGCCAGTAGGACTTGGTTTCATAATAGGAGAACCATCAGGATTTCACGCGAAATTCAGGTTAAGTAACAGGAATGATATTGATGCAATGCTTGGTTTTGATTTCGATGAATGGATCTTCCTTCATGCTGATTACTTATGGAATTTCCCAATCTCAAGCAGTGCTGATCTTGGAGTATATGTTGGTCCAGGGGTTTTCATTGCTTCACATACCGGAGACCATTATAGTGATGAACATCATCATGATACAAGATTCGGTCCCCAGGGAGTTTTCGGATTGAGAATAATTCTTGGTAACCAGTTTGACATATTTGGAGAAGCACAACTGAGAATGAATATTATTGATGATACTGATATTAATGTGCATGGTGGTCTGGGAGCACACATTTTTTTCTGAAATGCCAGATATTCTCTATCATAATATAAATCAGTTTCTCAAGAACAATCAAGTTCCTGATGAGCGTTCATTGATCTCTCTTATGGAATTACCAGAAAACAATCAGCTGGGAAGGATCTTGAACCTTTTCATTGAGAACAACAGATTGAGAAAGACTGAAAGCCAGCTAATTCCGAAGCTCAGTTTCACCAATCATTGCAGCAGACACTGCCTGTTTTGCACTTTGAGGCAACATAACAAGAAGATAAAGAGATACAGACTCAAGCCAGAAGATATTATTTACTTAAGCTGGCAGATAATAAATATGGGTTACAGAACATTGATTCTCCAGGCTGGTCATGATGTAAATTTCCCTTTTGTACAGATTATCCAGGTTATAGAAAACCTGTCAAAGCAGGTTGATCTGAAACTGATACTTTCTGCTGGCGAATTCTCTTTTGATCAATTTGCAGCATTGAGAAGAGCAGGTCTTGATTCCTGTATGCTTTCTGAAAGCATAGCTGATCCTGATTTATTCAGGCGCTATCATCCATATACAAGTTATCTTCACAGGATACGTGCCATGGAATGGATACACTCATCAGGTCTTTCGGTAAGTATAACAAACAGGATAGGTTTGCCATATCAGCTTGCCAATACCTTGTATGGAGATGCAATGATATTCAAACAGATTGGTATTGACCTGATAGCTCTTGAACCATTCATACCAGGGATCGGCACGCCACTTGAAAAAGCAAATCCAGTACCACTTTCCCTGATGCTCAAGATGATTGCAATATGCCGTCTTTTGAATCCTGACAGTACGATAACAATAAGCAGTGAAATAGAACAAATTTTCGAGGGAAGTATAGAGGAATGCATAAAAATTGGAGCTAACGCAATAAGCTTTCCTCTCGAAAAATTCTATGTGATTGATGAGTCTGGAAATTACAAATTTGATATGAAACCAATGGAAGAAATGATGAATCAATACAAATTACAGATTGAATCAGCCAATGACTGATAGTTCCATTTTTTATTCATATGATGCCATTATTGTTGGAGGAGGACATGCAGGAGTTGAAGCAGCACTTGCATGTGCGAGATTATCCCTGAAAACACTGATGATAACATTGCATATAGAGACAATAGGACAGATGTCGTGTAATCCAGCACTTGGTGGTTTGGCAAAAAGCCATCTCATATATGAGATTGATGCACTTGGTGGTGAAATGGCAACTGCTGGTGATGACACTGCAATACAGATAAGGATTCTGAATTCCACAAAGGGTGCAGCAGTCAAGGCACCAAGGCAGCAAAACGACAGATCCTCATATAGGGAGAGAATACTGAAAGCGGTATTGAATCAGGAAAATCTCGATATTCATGAAGGGGAAGTTACCAAAATAATTACAAGTGACAGCAAAGTGACTGGTGTTGAGACATCTTCCATGACTGTATTCAAGGCTGCTTGCGTTATCCTTGCAACTGGAACATTTCTCAAAGGAATGCTTCATATTGGAGAAATGCAGATCAAGGGTGGAAGGATGGGAGAAACATCAGCAGATAAACTCTCTTCAAGCCTTGAAGATCTTGGCATAAGGATTGGAAGATTGAAAACAGGGACACCTCCAAGGCTTGATGGAAGAAGCATAGATTATTCAACATTCGAAAAACAGGACGGTGATCTGGAAGCTCCTTTTTTCAGGCATTACAGGAAAGGTTTGCTTGAAAACCAGCTTCCATGCTTCATAGCAAGAACAAACAGTACTACCCATGATATAATCCATTCCAATCTTGATAAAGCTCCTATTTTCACTGGTCAGATAAAGGCAAAAGGTCCAAGATATTGCCCTTCCATTGAAGATAAAATAAACAGGTTCAGCGAAAGAGACAGTCATCACTTGTTCATAGAGCCTGAAGGACTTCATACACCGGAAGTCTATCTGAACGGATTTGCAACCAGCTTGCCTTCTGTAATCCAGCTTCAGGCATTGAAATCAATAAATGGCTTACAAAACGTAAAAGTTACAAGATATGGTTATGCAGTAGAGTATGATTACATAGATCCAACCCAGCTTTCACCTTCTCTGGAAGTAAAAAATGTAAGCGGTCTTTTCTGTGCAGGTCAAATCAATGGTACAAGCGGATATGAAGAGGCAGCTGCACAGGGTTTGATTGCTGGCATAAATGCAGCAAGATTTATCAGGAAAGAGGAACCGCTTATTTTAAGAAGGGATCAGGCTTATATTGGCGTGCTGATAGATGATCTTGTAACAAAGGGAACAAAAGAGCCGTACAGGATGTTTACTTCAAGAGCTGAATACAGGCTCCTCTTGAGATGCGATAATGCTGATGACAGATTGATGAATATAGGTCATGATATTGGTCTTCTTGAAGAAGATATCTGGAATGAATACCGCAGGAGAAGAGAAAAACTGGATGAAGTGAGGAAAATGCTTGATAACATTAAAATTCCACTTAAGGATCTTCAATCCTTCTGGAATTCAAGAGAAGCTTTTCCAACAGAATCTAAACCTCTCCTGGAATACATAAGGAGACCATTCATAAAGACAAGGGATTTCCTTCCATTGCTTGATGGAGTTCATCTTGAAAAGAGTCTTTCTGAAAAGCTTGATATAGAAATAAAATATGAAGGATACATTGACAAACAATTATCAGAAATAAAAAAACAGCTTGAATTTGAACAGAAACATTTGCCAGGTGACATTGATTATTTTACCCTGAGTGGTCTTACCAAAGAAGCTCAAGAGAAGCTTGATTTGATAAAGCCCAGAACAATAGGACAGGCAGCCAGGATTTCCGGAATCAATCCTTCTGATATTGCAGTCATTCTTATCGCTCTGGAGCTAAGGAATCGGAGGAGAAAAAATGATAATGACTTTGATTGAGATAAGTTGCCCTGATACAAGAGCATACGGAGTGAGATCGTTGAGTGCTTATCTGAGGGCAAAAAACAAGAAAGTGAAAATCATTTTTCTTCCTCCCCATCTCGAAAAACTTAGAAGCAAGAGTGGAGATGTAATACTGTATTCTGATGAAGTGATAGAAGACGTTCTTAAAATTACTGAAGACAGTGACATTGTAGGCATTTCAGTGCTTACATATTATTATGACAAAGCAATCCAGCTTTCAAATGCATTAAAGAAGGCAGGCAAGATAGTTGTATGGGGCGGAATACATGCGACCACAAGACCTGAAGATGCTCTGAAGGTTGCGGATCTTGTAATAGCTGGTGAAGCTGAAGACACATTACTTGAATTGTATGAGAGAATCGAGAATGGTGAAACATGGCATGGCGTCAAGAATCTCAGATATATTAAAGATGGAGACTTAGTCATGGAGCCAATAAGACCTCTTATACAGGATCTTGACAGCCTTCCATATATTGATCATGATTATTTACAGGTTCATTTTGTACTGGATGGTCATACAGGACATATAGAACCAATGACCGAAGAGAGATTGAAGGAAATAATGAGCGTAGGACCTCTTCTTCCGTTAGGTAGATTTTATCATTACCAGACAATGGCATCAAGAGGTTGTCCCCACAATTGTGCTTATTGCTGCAATAATATATATAGAGGTATGTATTCTAACCAGAAGTACTTGAGATGGAGATCCTGGGATCACTTGTTTGGAGAGCTACGTGATGCATTAAAGAAAATGCCTTTCCTGAACACCATATCCTTCTTTGATGACAGTTTCTTTTCTCAGCCAACTGAGGTTATCCAGAAATTTGCAGAAAGATACAAAAAGGAAGTTGGATTGCCATTTGCTACTCAATCATCACCTCAAACAACAAACGAAGAAAAAATGAAGGCTTTAGTAGAGGCAGGTATGGTCTATATCGAAATGGGAATACAGACAGGTTCTCCAAGAATAAGTGAGATTTATCACAGGCAATATAGTAAGGAAAATGTAATTTCTGCGACAAATGCAATAGCAAAATTCAAGAATTACATGCTAACTCCTGATTATCACCTCATCCTGGATAATCCATGGGAAAGGACTGAGGATGTCATCTTGACCTTGAAACTTATGCTTGATGTACCCAAACCATTCAGCCTGAAACCTGCTTCACTTATTCTCTATCCCGGAACAGGAGTATATAAAAAAGCCATTTCCGAGAATATGGTAAATGATGAATATAAAGAGATTTACAGGAAAGCATTTAGTGCTCCATACCCCACATATTTGAATTTCCTTATTTATCTTTCCTCATTCAATGCACTTCCAAGATTCATAATAAGGCTGCTGGCAAATCCGCTTTTCATAATCATATTCCAGAGAAAACCTTTTGCCCCTCTTTTTGCTGTTTTAAGATATTTTGTTGATAAGGGAATCTTAGTTGGCAGGATGTTCTTGCGAATGATAGGTCTTCAGAAGCAAGGCTTTTCCGAGCTTATGCTGAAAGGTTTTGCCGAAAGATTCAAGGATGTGCTTGATCTTGATACAATGGAAAGAAAAAACAAGGAAAGTTAAAATACTCATAAAAAGGGATTGAAATGACTGATAATAATTTCAATATGCATTATGTGTGCACGCATGAAGAAGCCCAGAAATTGATAGATGAGAGTAATGTCTTTCTTGTCTCCAATTGCGGATGCAGGGAAAACAAGGGAAATTGTGAAAGATCAAGAATGGATGTCTGTCTCAGTCTTGTGGAGAACAACAGCGGAAGTGGTTCCAATCAGCATGAAGTAGACAGGGATTTCGCAAACAAGCTAATACTTGAAGCAAGAGAGAAACTCCTTGTTACGCGTCCATTCAGGGATCCTGAAAACAGGAACATAATTGCAGGAATCTGTTTCTGCTGTGATGATTGCTGTAGTTATTTCAATGACGAGAATGAGATAAGTGACAAGGGAAGATATATAGAGAAAACGGATTTGTCGAGATGTACTAATTGCTGTTTATGTGTTGATGCATGCTTTTTCAAGGCAAGGACATTCAAGCAGGACCGTCTGCAGATAGATTCTTCCAGATGTTATGGATGTGGTAATTGCAGAATTGTCTGTTCAGTTAATTGCATCAAGATGGTAGAAAGGGAAAAAGGCAAGTAAGCCCTTTCCATGAAAAAACTATTGACACAAAAGAAGACTGAAAAGGTCTATGCTTGAGCTATGACAACAAGAAAAATATGCTATATCATGCCTGAGTACAAGGCAAAGACTTCCAAACACTATCAGCATTTGCTCGATTTTTTCGATGTACTTTCAAGGAAAGCAAAGCTTTTCGTTATTGCAGAGACAGGAGATCCCTTAGAGCATGAACATTCATCATATCAGTATTATCTTGCAAAATTCAGGAAAAAGATCCTTTCAAGAATTGAGATATTCTTGATAATTCTGTATCTGAGAATTAAGGGATACAAGGTATTTTACAGCCATTATGCTTACAGAACTGCTTTGATAGCTAGTTTCATAACCAGGATACTTGGAGGAAGAACCTATTTGTGGCATTGCATGTGTGTAAAAAAGATGCACAAGGAAAGCAAGGCAAGTATCGAGATGCAGGAAAAACTCAAGCAGACACTTAACAAGATTCAATATATTGTTACAGGTTCAAATTTCGTGGCAAAATTATATGAGGATTTCGGTGAATTCGATTTAAGCAAGGTTGTTGTGGTTCCAAACTGGATAAGTCTAAACAGATTTGATCCCAACAAGTACAGCAAGGAAGAAATCAGGAAAGAGCTAGAACTCCCTCTTAACAAGAAGATTGTGCTTTTCGTTCATACTTTGTCTTCAGGAAAAGGTGCAGGATATTTACCTGACATATTTCATAAAATGACGCTTGCCAGAGATGATTTGCATTTTCTTGTAGCAGGTGGATTATGGGATGCGGAGAAGGATCTGACTGAATACTTCAAGAATGGTCTTGATAAATACGGACTCTGGGACAAGGTCAGCTGGAAAGGTTTTGTACCAAATGAAGTGATACAGAAATACTACCTGGCTGCAGATCTTTTCATAATGCCAAGCAAGTTTGAAGGTTTCTCGAGGGTTCTTCTTGAAAGCATGGCAATGGGAACACCATTCGTAGCAACAACTGGTGGAGGAAGCATATTAGAGTATACTTCCACAATGCAGCAGGAATTCATTATCCCGCCGGAAGATATAGATAGATTTCACAATTTATGCTTGAATCTGCTTTATGATGAAAACAAGCAAAAGGAATTATCAGCGCACGGTCTTGAATGGGTAAAGAAATACAGCATAGAGTCAGTATTTCCCATATTCGAGGAAAGGATTATGGAGGGAAAACATTCCTTCGAAAATCCAGTCTTTAATGACTCTTCTTCCTCATGAGTCTGTATTCAATTAAAACCGTTACAAGGATTTCAAACAAGATGAGGACAGAGAAAACAAACACCATTAGAAGATGAGTGTTTTCGAATAAATATGGAGTTGGAATATTCTCGACTGTCTTCCTGCCTGATATCGCTGTCAATATCTTTTCTGCAAACTTTAAAAGGAAAAACTTGTTCCAGTTAAAAAGCTCACTGTTTCTGTATGAATAGACAAAATCCGGATTGTACCTGGAATCTCTAACAATATATTTCTTCATTGCATCCAGTGAATGAAGAGATTCCCTCCCAAGAAATTCACCATTCTCATTTTTGAAAAAAACTCTCTGGTGTGTATCAAAGACAAGCCATTTATTTTCCTTTATCATGACTTCTGTGCTGACATGACCAAGATTTTCCTTCCTTATTTTGCTGTTTTCTGGATAATCGAAATCAGTTATGTTTATTCTTCTTGCAGGAATTTCAAGTTCATGCAGGATCAATATGAATAACCTTGCGAAATCACCACAAATGCCCCCATTTTCAATAATATAAATTGCATCACTACGCAGGAAACCGCTTCTCTTCCTTTCAGCAATCTGTATATTATTATAGACATACCTGAAAACAGCAAGAGTTGTATCAGTTCTTGTTTTCTCATTTTTCAAATAAAGTCCTTGCAAGAATTCATTTATTTTCTGTCTGTTCTTGTAGTACAGATTTGCTTCCTTGATCAGAAAGAACAGCAAAAAGACAAACAGTATTGAGCTTGCAATTCGCCTTAACATGCAGCTGATTTCTGTAACAAGGTGATTTTTATCAACCATTTTATTATGAGGAGAATATGTTTATACTGGACTGGATTTCAGGAAGGGAGATAAGCAGGATTGCAGGCAAACTTGCTTCACTAAGAGTAAAGGGTTGCTTGCTTCAACCGTTGATAAGTTTGTTCACAAACATTTACAAGGTTAATATGGAAGAAGCTTGTATTCCTGAAGAAGGCTTTAGTACATTCAATGATTTCTTTACAAGGAAAATCAGGGAGAAAGATCGTTTCATTGATCAATCTCCTCATAATATCATTTCTCCTGCAGATGGCAAGATAATAGACACGGGGCAAGTCAGAAATTTCACCTTGTTCAGCGTAAAGGGTATGCAGACAACAGTGGAAGAGCTTCTAGGAAGCAAGGAAGATGCAAAGTTGTTTGAAAACGGGGATTTCATTGCAGTATATCTTTCTCCAGGAGATTATCACAGATTTCATACACCATTCGATTGTGAAATATTCAAGGCAAAGGCAATTCCAGGGAAGCTGTATCCAGTCAATTCAATCGGTATTAAATACGTACGAAAGCTTTTTTCAGTAAACGAAAGACTTGTAACTTATATGAGAAGCCAAAACGGAATATGTGCTTATGTAAAAGTGGGAGCTGCAAATGTTGGTTCAATAACTGTCGAATATGACAGAGATCTTGTAACCAACAGGGAAAATGGAATTATTGACAGGATCTATTCTCCACCTGTTTTCCTGAAAAAGGGAGATTTGCTTGGAAAATTCAATATTGGTTCAACTATCATCCTTCTTTTTGAGGAAGGTAAAATACAATCCATAATTAACAAAGATGACAAAGTGAAGGTTGGAAAAGTCATAGCTTTATGGAAATAGCATGAAGCATTTGAAATTCACAAAAAAAGAAGCAAAATCCTTTCTTGAGAAACCCCTTTCTTCCAGGAAAACCCAGATAATGCCGAGAAAAAAGATGAAATTCAAGGAGAGGATATTTTTTAGCATACGATCAATACCTTATCTTGAATGGAAGAAGCTTCTGATACCACTTATCCCCTTGTGGATCTTATATATAATTATAAAAATGCTGCTTCTCGGCAAAACTGAACTGCAGTTCCATGAAGAGCTTATTTCAAGGCTTGGAAAGATATCTTTCGCTTATACAGTACCATTGCTGATCTGCATAACTTGTGACTTTTTATTCAGATTGATGGATGGCAAGGTAAAAACTCTGGATGCGACTTCATGGAACAGGAGATATTTCGGGATATGGATATTCTCATTTATTATATCAGTTTTCACAATTCCCGGATTGCTCTGGAACATCCCTTATCTTGACTATGACCTGTTTTCTGGTTTCACAGGTAATATTGCTTTTTTTGTACTGTTTACATTTTCAATGAATCAGGCATGGAGAAAAGGTGCATTACTTTATTCCGAAGAGCTTCCTTCCAATCCAGTAGAAGAAGGCAAACAAACTCCTTATGACAGGCAGGCTGAAGAAAAAGGCAACAGTATATAATGACAGTATTGAAAGCAGCGATAAAGGCAAATGTCTTACATGCAATGCCCAAAGGAAATTGATGTAATCAAGGGATCTCCATTCATATCCTGTCTTGTAATACTCCAGGAAATCCTTTGAAATATTGCTGTCTGTTTTGGCTTTTTCATACAGCTTTGTTCCTGGGAAAAGCACAAGCGAGAAAACCTGAGGATGAAATGGTTTTGGCAATTCCCTGACAAGCCTTAGACTCTCAAGCCTGTCTTTCAATGTCTCCCATGGGTTGTTTATAATGAAATCATATGCAGGTGGTTTTATCCTGTCTTTGTACTTGTTTATTATTTCAGCTGCATGCAGCACTTTATCTCTCGATATTTTTCTGAAATAAAGCTCGTTTATCCTGTCGGATCCCGTTTGTATTCCCATCTGAAGCCCGAGTAATCCTGCATCTACCAAAACCTCCATTTTCTCTTCTGTAATTGTCAAAGGGCTTCCCAGACAGAAGAATGGCAGATTTATTTCTTTTTTGTATAATTTTGAAAATTCCTCAAGCTTCTCGAATGAATTTATAAAGAAAGAATCATCTGAAAGGCCAATCACTTCTATGAAAGGGAATCTCTGCCTGATACTTTTCAGCTCATCAATAACCAGCTTCAGGCTTCTTGTTCTCAAGTATTTCTGTCCCTTATAGATATTGTTCTTGAATGCATCATTACAGCAATATGAGCATGTATGGGGACAGCCCCTGCTTGTCATTGTCTGATAAGCCGTTCCCGGTTTTATCCTGGAAATATAACCTTTATCCAGGAATTTCTTGAAATTAAATTCTGTTATCTGAATAGCGTTTTCTTCCTTATCTCCCTCTATTATCCAGTCATCAGCCAGTGAATAATCAGCATCTGGCAGCTCATCAAGTTTTTCAATCAGCTCAGGAGCGGGATTTTCCCTTATGCTGCCACTGGAAAGAAAATGAAAACCTGCGATGTTCATGAAATCTTCAGCATGCTGCATTCTTGAAATAAGCTCCAGGAAGCTGTTCTCGGCTTCCCCTACTGCAACTGCATCAGCATATGGGAAACAGCTTGATGGATCAACTGTAGGATGTATGCCACCAAAAACAAAGAAAGAGCTTGTTCCACCCCTTAGCTCTTTTGCAAGTTTAGTCATTCTTGTGTAATGATTTGTCATCAAGCTGAAGCCAGTAATATCATAGTCCTTTATCAATGGCAGGATTATTTCTGAAATGTGTTCTGGATATTCATAATTGCCAAGCTCATCACCAAATGGCAGAAATATAAGCCTTCTCTGATGACCTGCCTTCATCATGCATGATGACAGCATCCTGACGCCATATGCAGTTATATCAAGATAGGGAATTATGAATGCAATTTTCATTTAAATGGAACTACTTCAATCCAAATATCTTTCTTCCGATATTATAAGAGAGTGCAAAAATATTTCTTATAACAGGTCTCGTGAAAAACCATGCCACAGGATAAGAGGAAACAAGCGAAAGAAGTTTTTCTGGAAGAAATCTTGTATGCAATGCCCATAAAAAATTTACATAATCAAGTGGTCTGTGTTCATAACCTCCGACATAGAATTCATAGAACTCAAGTGGAATGGATTTGTCCTCCTTTGCCATGCTGTGCAGCTTTGTTCCAGGGAAAAGGACAAGAGAGAATATATTAGGTCTGAATGGTTTAGGCAGTTCCCTGAAAAGAGACAGTGTATCAAGCTTGTCCTGAAGATTCTCCCATGGATTGTTTATTATTATGTCATAGGTTGGAAGAAGCCTGTCCTTGAATTCATTCATTACATAAGCTGTTTCAATTATTTTGGATCTGTGAATTCTCGAGCGATTGTAAAGTTCATTTATTCTCTCTGATCCCGTCTGCACACCCATCTGCAATGCAATCAATCCAGCATCAACAAGGTAATCAAGCTTTTCCTTTGTTACAGTAACCGGGCTTCCAAGGCAGAAGAACTTCAGTTTTATCTCCTTGTTCCATAGCTCCGAGAATTCCTTCATTCTTGGAGTGCTGTTCATGAAAAATGCATCATCAGAGATTCCAACAAACTCAATCCATGAAAACTTATCCATTATCTCCCGGATTTCTTTTACAACGCTTGAGAAATCCCTTGAGCGGAACTGATACTTGCCCCCATATACTTTGTTCTTGAATGCGTAGTTGCAGCAATAAGTACAGTCATAAGGACAGCCCCTGCTTGTCATTGTCTGATAGGCTGTTCCGGGTTTTATCTTTGATACATATATCTTATCGAAATACTTCTTTATGTTATCAAGAGAGAGTTTTTCAAATTCAGTTGAATCATTATCATATAATGCCCAGTCATCCTGAAGTGAGTAATCAGGAAATGGCAGTGAATCAAGATCTTCTATGAGCCTTGGAGATGGACCTTTCCTGAATTCCCCATTATTGCTTATATAGAAGCCTGATACATCTTCAAGCGGAAGATTCTTTTCAAGTCTTTCAAGCAACTCAAGGAATGTATATTCAGCTTCTCCATATGCAACAGCATTAGTATAAGGGAAACAGGTTTCTGGTGCTATGGTTGGATGAACTCCTCCCCATACGAAAAAGGCATTATTGTCCTTTCTCAGCCTTGATGAAAGATCAGCAATCCTTGAGAAATGGTTTGTCATCAAGCTGAAACCTATTACGTCGAAACCTGCAACCAGAGGTTTCAAAAGCTCTGCAATTTCTTTGGGATATACATAACCTCCTCTTTCCTCACCAATCGGGAGGAAAATCATTCTTCTTTCATGACCTGCATCCATCAGGCATGATGACAGCATCCTGACTCCATAGGCTGTTATATCAAAATATGGTATTATGAACGCTACTTTCATTATTCTTCTTTCATTTTAAATTTGCTGCATCTATTCTTCATCTATAATGATTGTCTGGATTTTGTTTCCTTCTTCATCAAGCAATGCAGTACTTGTTCTCTTGTTATCCCTGTATTCATATATATACTTATGGCTTATCTTGCCTTCAGATTTAAAACGGATTTTTTCAATCAGGTTATCAGCAGAATAATTGAACATGAAAATCCTCAATCCATATTTATCCTGCCTTATTTTTCCAGCTGCATCATATTCAATCATTTTCCAGACATATCCCCTGCTGTCAACCTTGCATTCAATATAATTCTTGTTCTTTCTCGACTTTTCGTCAGAATATTCATTCTTGCCCTTCATTATGTTGTTTTCCTGAACTACTTTCTCATAATATCTTGTCTCAACCAGGATTATGGCAGCATTCTGCCTGGACAGGTTTTTAAGTGAATCGTTCTCGCTTTGCAGCCTGAAAATCTGAAGCTCCAGTTTTACAATATCAGCAAGATTGCCTTCAGGAGTACTGAAATTCTTCTTGTCATTCTTCACTCTTGCACAGCTTGAAACAATGAAGATGACTAATATGGAGAGCATCAAGAACTTATTCATGCAAATTTCACTTTATAAAAGCATTGTTTTGGTCAAGAGAATAATACTGAAATAAGGTATGTACATGATTATCTTTTATCATGACTTGCTAAGATGTTGAGTAATGTGTAGCTTCTTATGTCAGTTTTTAAAAATCAGGAATAATTCCTTGAGTTTTTAAAAACAGCTGAGAAAGAGATTGACATTAAAACCTGAGCAAAGAATATTAACTTGAGCTTAAAATGAAGCAATTACTTAACTAGTAATGATTGATACATTATTTTGGAGGATTAATCTATGAAAGTATTTCTTCTAATAATGATATTACAAGTCACTTTCCTTTTCTCAGCACCTGGGGATTTGTTATGGAAATATAAGACAGGTGATAGGGTTTTCTCCTCTCCTTGTGTCTCAGATGGAATTGTTTATGTTGGAAGTGAGGATAATTATCTTTATGCAATAAACTGCTCAGATGAGCATCTTAAATGGAGATATCAGACAGGTGATTATGTTAGATCCTCACCTTGTGTTTCAGATGGAGTTGTTTATGTTGGTAGTCATGATAATTATCTTTATGCAATAAACTGCTCAGATGGAACTCTTAAATGGAAATATAAGACAGATAGTTATGTTTTCTCCTC
>JAFGND010000046.1 GCA_016927185.1 Candidatus Coatesiibacteriota bacterium | reverse complement strand
TGTTTTATATAATTTTATGATTCATAATTAAAAAGAAATGCTTGCTAGTAAATCATCAGGAATGGTTTTCCATATAATTATTTCAGGAAAAAAATTATAAGCAGAGGCAACGAATTTCTTACAGGCTGCCAGATAAATCAATGTTTGTAAAGCATTTACAAAATTACCTCATTTGGAGTATTTTTCAGAACCAGGGAAAACTACCTTTGCCCCATTTGAGGTATTGTTCTTCAAATCACTTGTATATAAGCATTGGAAATGGAAGAAAGGATTTTTTTTAAAGTCAGTCTATCTTTAAGACTTGACATTTTTCATAGATTGCATAAATTATTATTAGATTTAAATAAAAGTGATAGGAGGAATTATGACAGAAGTATTGAAGACAAAGCTCAACTGGTTGGGAGACATGGCATTTAATGTCGAAACAGAAGGACATTCATTTGTTGTTGATGCTGCAGCAGAAAGTGGAGGTCAGAATAAAGGACCTAAGCCAAAAGTGCTCCTGCTGACTTCACTGGGAGGTTGTGTCGGAATGACATTGAAAATGGTCCTCAGCAAGATGAATATCAATTGTGATAATCTTAAAATAGTAGTGGAAGGGGACATGTCAAAGGAGCATCCAATAATATATGATAATATCAGAGTATACTTGAAAGCATATGGAGTTGTAGATGAAGAGAAGTTCAAGCAAGCATATCAAATTGCAGAAAAGAATTTATGCCCTGTTCATGCCATGCTGACAAAAGCCTCAGATATAAAAACCTGCTTTGAATTCGCTCACTCTCAAGAGTGTAAATGTGGATGCAACAAGGAAGAAAAAGACTTTGATCCCAAATCAACTCACAGGGTAGTTCTTAACTGGAAAGATGACTTGACTTTTGAAAGCATTACTGATAACCATGAATTAATGACAGATCTGTCTGCTGAATATGGAAG
Organism: Candidatus Coatesiibacteriota bacterium; assembly: GCA_016927185.1. Lineage (GTDB taxonomy): Bacteria > JAFGND01 > JAFGND01 > JAFGND01 > JAFGND01 > JAFGND01. The sequence goes on along the minus strand of JAFGND010000046.1, from coordinate 9,539 downwards.
CAAGGATTTAGGACCATCCCCAAGAGGACTTCTGTTGGCTGCCTTAGGAGGTTGCACAAGCATGGATATTACATATATACTCAAGAAGATGAGGCAGAATCTTGAAAAGCTCTATTTAGAAATTGAAGGAGAGATAGCAGCTGATAATCCTAAAGTGATAACAAAAATCAATGTTAATATTCATGCATTTGGTGATTTGAAGGAAGAGAAAGTGGCAGAAGCTTCTTCAATGTCTGAAAACAAATACTGTGGTGTAAATGCAATGGTAAGAAAAGCAAGTGAGGTAAAGTATAACCTGTTCGTGAATAGCTAATCAGGACAGAACAGCTTTCTTATCCTGCTTATTACATAGGACGAACTGTAACCTTCTAAAAGAGGCAGGGAGATTACTTTCCCTCCTCTTTTCCATACAGTGTCTCTTCCAACTATGTTATCAATATCCCAGTCTCCTCCCTTAATTAAAACATCGGGCTTCAAGGCTTCAATTACTTCAAAGGGAGTCTCTTCATTAAATATCACTACAATATCTACAGGTTCTAGTGCATCAATCAATTCAGCTCTTTCTTGCTCAGGAAAGAGTGGCTTTTTTTCACCTTTCAGTTTTCTTACGGAATTATCACTGTTGATTGCAACCAGCAGTATATCTCCTTGCTTACTGGCTCTTTCAAGCAAATCAAGATGACCTGAATGCAGCAAATCGAAACATCCATTCGTGAATACAGTTTTTTTCCCTTCAGCTTGTTTGTTCCTGATAAATTCAGATGCTTCATCAATATCCAGAATCATATTCCTTCAAGTTCCTCTTTCAGCTTGTCTCTGGCAGATCCAGAAGGAGTCAATTCATATGCAAGCATGAGTTGCTTTTTTGCTTCCTTCAGATTTCCCAATCCCCTGTATGCCTTGCTCATTATATGATGCGCATATGCCTTGTTGCTTGGAAAACTGTCTTTAGGAAGCAAATCTAGCCCTACTTCTGCATGCAGCAAGGCTTCGTTATACTGCTTCAGATTAAGGTAAGCAAGGCTTATATTGAAATAAATACCATAATTGGCTGGGTTCGAAGGATTTTCATTCAATGCCTCTTTCAAATACTTGATAGCAACTTCTGTTGCCTCCCCTGTCTGAACCAGCAAGGCTCCGAGATTCGATAATGCAAGACCCTTCTTGGGACTTTGCTTGTCTATTATGCTTTGATAAAGAGATTTGGCAGTGTTGTAATCTTTTTTCAGATAGAACAGATAACCTCTCTGCAAGGAGTACTCATCCGTTCTTTTCAGCTCATCTGGAACGCTTTCCAGCAATTCCTCAGCTTCCTTCATTCTGTCATATGATATGAGAACAGTGAAAAGCGCTGAAAAAGCTGGATCATTCAGGTTCTTCGTGTCAGCGGTGTTTCTGAGAAGATTAATTGCCTCTTCTATCTTGTTTTCCTGTAGCATATCTTTTACATTTCTTAATGTCCTTGCCTTTTTCAGGTTTTTCAGGTAAGGTAATGTAACCTTGAACCAGATTATGGCAAAAGCAACTATGAAAATGATTAATATTATAATATTTATTTTGCTCATTTCTTAATACCAGCATATTTATCCAGAATTCTCTTTGCACAATCAGCTTTGCTCATCTGCTTGAAATTGAATTCATTCTTTCCAGTAATTATTCTTATTTTAGAAAGCTCAGAACCCATTGTACTGAATTCATTTGCTATAATCATATCCACATTTTTCCCCTTAAGTTTTGTACAAGCAGTTTCTTTATCTTCCAGGTCTTCCTGCAAGGAGAAAGCAACAGTTTTTAATTTTCTGTATTTTCTTGCTATTGAAGCAATTATGTCATCATTGGCAATGAATTGAATGGAATGATCCTTTCTTTTGAGTTTTTTCACACTGCTTTGTTTTGGCTTCAAATCTGCAACAGCAGCAACCATGATCAAGCCAGTTGAGTATTCCATAAGCTCAAAAAGTTTTTTCTGCAATTCTATTGCCGTTCTAATATCATGATTATCAAAGACTTCAGGAATCCTGGTTTCGCATCTGCCAGAGACTAATGTCACTTTTGCACCTCTTCTGAAAGCTTCCTTTGCTATTTCCAAACCCATTTTCCCGCTGCTATGATTTGTTATTACCCTTACTGGATCAATATATTCCATAGTACTTCCAAGAGTAATGACTATTCTTTCCTTGCATAAGTCCTTGATTTGCATCATTTTTTCAATATGCAAATTGAGGTCATCTATTTCAGGTAATCTTCCCTCTCCTTCATCTCCACATGCCACCTTTCCAGTTGCAGGTCTTATCAAATAATACCCTCTTTCAGCCAGGATTTTTGAATTAGCTTGAACTGCAGGATTTTTCCACATTTCAGGATTCATTGCAGGAGCTATCATTACATGCTCTGGCTTGAAAGATAGTAACACAGTAGTCAATAAATCATCAGCAATTCCATGTGCAAGTTTTCCCAGGAAATTGGCAGTTGCAGGGATTATTGCCGCATAATCAGCAAGCTCTTTCGGCTCAAGATGTGCTGGAAAAGGCTGAGATGGAAACATGTCAGTCTTTGCAGGATTTCTGGAAATTGTAGAGAAAGTGAGGGGAGTGACAAACTTGCATGCTGCTTCAGTTAGGATTGTATATACTGAAAAACCTTTCTTTGCCAGATCACTTACAAGAAGAGCTGTTTTTATTGAAGCAATACCACCAGTTACTCCTATTAATATGGATTTATCATTCTTTTCTTTCATTAATGGATTTCCTTTAAAATAAAATCAAAAAACAAGCGAAATTTGCAAAGCCTTGTAAAGCAATATTCATCAATTGCATAATTTCGAAAAGATAAATACCATGTCAACAGACTTTGCAAAACAGTCTTTTCAGAAACTCAACTACCATCCGTGAAATCAAGGTGGATATTGATCCAGCCGGGATAAGTGATATCCCCGAATGGCGTTTCAATAATAGGTTTTGCCTGGAGCAGGAATTTTCCAAGATGATCGTCTGTTCTCATATTCCTGTCCACTCCTGCAACAGCAAGAACAAGATTATAGAATTTCTCTATGCCGATTGCTTCTGCAAGTGTATACAAATCATAATTTATATCAAGTGCCAGTTCAACTTCCTGCCCTGTTCCCGGTATTTCGAAAGTGTTGTTCATTGCTCCTGATGCAAGAAACGTAGTATCGTATTCCTCAGTTTCTGATTTGTCTATATATAATTTCCAATCCATCTTTATCATTGTTGCAGTTGTTTTTGTTGTTCCGTTTGTACCGTCATTCGGATTTACTATGCCTATTGAGAATTTGCAGGAGCTAGGCATTGATTTATTGTTGTAAGCATCAAGAATTTTCACCAGATCGCTTTCAGTCCATGATGTATAATCTGATGGATCTATGCCAACTATTCTGTGCTCATTTGTCTCTTTTATCCTGAATTTGCATTTAGCAAGCTGGGTAAAAGGATCATTCCCGCAATTTGACGTTATCATCAAGCAAAGTAAAACTGACAATAAGAAACCGATTTTTTTCATATAAGCCTCCTTAAATTGTATTAGACGGAAAGCATTTTTTTTTATTGCATGTCAAGAAATAAAACAAGATTGTTTTAAAGAAATTTCTGGACATTATTCTGCATGAAAATATTCTGATGCAAACGAAAGGAGTTCATATGAAGTATTTTTTCTTGATTTTCATTCTTTCAACAGCACTTTTTGCACAAAACAGCAGGATTGCTATAATAAATGAAACAGGTTCTTTTATCAAAGACTTTAGCAGTGACTATTCATGCGTTTTGGATAATTCGAAAACAACCTGGGTTTCCGCAGGCAATTATGAATTATCATGGACATATCATGATGCATCTCAGATAGGTCAGAAATGTGAAGTTGGAAGACTTGACGGGACAGCATATGATTTTGTCTCTTTTGCATTGAACAGCCCTTCATTGTACGTTTTCCCATATAACTCTAATACCCCTGCAGTAACTTATGCATTCGATAACAGTACCTATCCAATGTGTACAGGTGCATGGAATGCAAATGTTTATGCTGCAATAGTCCAGGGTAGAAACAAGCTTTACAAGTTCTCTTCATCCAGCTCTTCAACTCCAGACTGGATATATGATGGAGGTTCTGCTGCAATATCTGATGTTGAAACAAACTGGAATGGATCATATATAATCGCTGGTGCAAAAATTGGACAACAGGTTGCATTAATTGTATTCAGGCCTGATTCTGCAACTCCCCTATATACACTATATCCATCAGGAAGCGAAACTTCCTTCAGGCAGATAAGGATTTCAAAGAACTCGAAATACGGATATATGGGTTGCTCAACAAAGTTTTATGTATGGGATCTTGAAACAGGAGTGGAAAGAGGATCCGGTAATACTCCAGCGTCAGTTGATGCTCATGCAATAAGCGGTAATGGAGATTATATAGCTATAGGATTCGGTTCTTTGTATCTCTATAAATGGAATGGAACTGCTTATAACAGGGAATGGACAGCAAGCGGTAGTGGATCATATTTTTATGCTGTGGGATTAAACGATGATGGTTCAAGAGTTTTCGGACAATTATGGAATATTTCAGCCAATACCAGGAAATTCGTATATTATAATTCATCAAGTAGCACTCCTGTATGGACTTATGATTACCCAGCTTCAGGAGGAAGCGGACAGAACGTACCTTCCAGCATATGCAGCGACCAGGCTGGAAATTATGTCATTACAACAACATGGGGAACTTCTGCTGATGAGAATGAGGTAGCCATTCTTGATATAGAGAACCAGCAATTGGCATTTTCAGTCAATTCACCAGGTTCAATGTTCAGCTCATCTATTTCCCCAACTGGTGATTATGCTCTTGCAACTGGAAAAGCAGTTCATGCGAATGTTTCTGGAAGAGGAACTGATACATATGCAATTACTTCACGCAGCACAGGTTTCAAGACTTTCAGGAAAGCACTGCCTGCCTGGGGAGGATTGAGAATTTATCCAAATCCAGTATTTGATAAACTCAATGTGATATACAGTTCAAGAAAGAATGATGAGGTTATAATTACCATTTATGATATTTGCGGGAAAAGGATAGCAGAACATAAGGAAAAAGCCCTGGAAACTGGTAAATTACAAAGAATATTAAATATGGAAGCCTGTGCTGCAGGAGTCTATCATATTGTATTAAAAATGAATGGCAAGATTATCCAGAATAGAAGATTTACAGTTATAAAATAATATTCCTTGAAGCCATAGCAGTTGACTATGGCTTCTTGATGGGTGGTTGAGATGAAAGCATTGGTTACTGGAGCAGCAGGTTTCATTGGTTCTTCATTATGTGAAGCCTTGATTGAGAAAGGTTTCAAAGTTACGGGAATTGATTGTTTTTCTCCTTACTATTCAACTGAATTGAAAAGAAATAACATATCAATACTGCAAGAAAATCCTGAATTCGATCTTATTGAAGAGGAACTTGGAAATCTTGATTTAAGATATATTGTTGAGAAAATGGATTATGTTTTTCATCTTGCTGCACAACCAGGTGTAAGAAAAAGCATTGGCAAGGATTTTTCAAACTATGCTTATCACAATATAGTAGTCACCCAGAAATTGCTGGATGCCTGTATTGATATTCCAGTCAAATCATTTGTTTACTCTTCCAGCAGTAGCATTTATGGAAATGCATTGAAATTCCCTACAGATGAAAATACTATACCTGCTCCTGTTTCTCCATATGGTATAACAAAACTGGCGGGAGAACATCTGGCAATGGTTTATCACAAGGCCTTCAAGATACCATCTGTCGTATTAAGATTTTTCACAGTATATGGAAAAAGACAGAGACCTGACATGGCTTTCAAGATAATCATTGATAAAATGAAGAAGGGAGAAAGCATAGAGATTTATGGTGATGGTAACCAGACAAGAGATTTTACTTATATTGATGATGTAGTTTCAGGCATCCTGGCAGCTTCTTCTGGAAATGCAAGCGGTGAGATATTCAATATCGGTGGAGGAAGCAGATACAGCCTTCTTGGTGCAATAGAGATAATAAGAAAAGTGTCTGGAATAGATCCCAAACTGGTCTATAAGAATGGACTGGAAATAGATGCCAAAGATACTTCTGCTGATATAACAAAAGCTTTCAATATTCTTGGTTACAAACCCAGAACAACATTGAAAGATGGACTTCAAAAAATGTGGAATGATCTGAACTGCTGAAATCCAGACAGTTTTTTTTTATTGCGCGAGTTTTTTGCATTTTCCGTATATTATAAGTAGAAACAATCAGGAGGTATAAAGTGAAAAGAATTGCAGTAGTGTTAAGCTTGGTTTTTGTAATGATAATTCCTTTGTATGCAAAAGGCGAGCTGAAGGATTTCTTCAAGAGTCTTTCAAATGAACAGAAACAGAAACTGAAGGAAATGAGAAAGCAGAATCAAACGGAAATAAAATCACATGCTTCTCAGATAAAACAATACATGCAGGAAATGCGTACTGCCTTGCAATCAAATGTAATTGATCAATCAAAAGTAAACGGTCTGATAGACAAGATTGGAGCCTTGAGAATTGAAATGCAGAAAAAGAGGATTGCCAATCAGATAAAGATGCTTCAGGTATTGACGCCAGAGCAGAAGAAGCAATTTATGCAGATAATGGAAAGCAAAAAGAAGGAAATAGGCAGCAAGATGAGAGGCAAAAGAAGACCAAGAAGTAAAAAGGATCAAGATATCGAGTAAATCAGGATTTCAATCCCTCTGTAAAGGGAGGGATTGAATTTCAACTATACAATCGGATATATCAGAAAAGATTTCAAACAGTAAACAAGTTTTTTTCAGTAAGTAGATGATTTCATGGCTGAGTTTATGAATGTTTCTTTGTCAAATAGCATTGACAGAATAGTTGTTATACTGACAAACATCACTTAAAAGAACATAGGGAGATACTGTGCCAGGATTAACAGGTATAATAGATTTCAAGAACAAAATAGAGGATGATGTATTGCCAGAAATGGTAAAAGTCCAGATCCATGAGAAATTTTATTCTGTTGAAAAATTTAATTTTCAGGATAATATACATGTGGCAAGAATTAAGACAGGTTTAATTGATGAGGGAGAATTTCCATATACAGAAGATAATCTTGTGATTCTGTTTGCAGGAGAAATGTTTAATGATGAATGCCAGTCTATCTCATCCCAATCATTTATTGCCTCTCAGTACAAGCAACATGGAGAAAATTTTCTGAATAATCTGAATGGAAGTTTTACACTACTTCTCATAGACAAGGGAAAAATGATTTGTTATTTATCTACAGACAGGAACTGGCATGGTAACCTGTTTTATGCTGAAGTAAATAACAGAATCTTCTTCTCTTCTGAATATAAATCAATTTCAGGTTTCCTGCAAAAACCTTTAAAACCTTCTAATAATGCAATAGTGAGTTTCATGACTTCAGGTTCATTGATTGGAGGAGAGGCTTTCATTGAAGGAATAAAAGCACTTTATGGAGGCAAATCCCTTATGATAACTCCAGTATCCTACAGGGAAGTCATTTGGTGGCGTATCAAATTCACTAACGAAAGGAAAGATAATCCTGATTTATTATATGATGAAATGAAGCATCATCTTATGAAAGCTGTGGAAAGGAGAATCAGAACAAAAGGAAATTATGCATTAGCCTTGAGTGGAGGATGGGACTCAAAAGGAATACTTGCATTGTTTTTAAAACAGAAAGAGGCATCAGATATTAAAACAATTTCATGGGGTTACAACCAGCATTTGCCTGATTCTGATGGATATATAGCCAGGGATATATCAGATATGTTGAATATCAAACACTTCTGGTTTGAATATAATCCACATGATTTCCCATTATTCACAAAAGACTATATAAGGATTTCAGAGGGTATTATTGATGATCTTCTTAAATTCCCTTCTTCATTCAATCATTTCAAGGCTATAAGAGAAGTGTTAGGAATAGAAATTCTTCTTCACGGGGATCAATACTTTGGTTATGATGATATTCCAGATAATGATCTTGAAATGTATGAGCATATTGGATTGAATTACCTTGAAAATCAATCATTCCTTAAAAGAATTCTTAAAAGAAATGCATACATGGAATTGGATGATATAAACAGGGAAATAATAAGCAGTTATTTGAAAAATGCAGAACATTATGAAAACAGACTTGATAAGAGAGATTTTGTCTTATTTTATGTCAGAAAAATATTCTTTCAAGGCCCTGGGAATTACTTCAAGCACAAATTCTTTATTTCAAGAAACCCTGGTCTTGATTATGATCTTTTCAATTTTGTTACTTCATTATCAGGAGATTTCAGAAAAAATAAATATCTTTATAAAAAAGTGATATGTGATATTGAACCAAGGCTTTTTAAAATTCAGGCAGAAAGTAATAACGAATTTTCCTTCAAGGAAATGTGCTTGAAGAATCCAGGATGGTCAAAATTCTTGTATCAGACTCTTCTGGAAAAAGATTCAATATTGTCGGAATATGTTGATTTGAATAAACTCAAAGAAGAGATAGACTTGTTTCTTATTCCTGATAAAAAGCCTTCTTTAGTCAGATCATATACCAAAAGGATACCGCAATTGAAAAGGATTTACAGAAGCGTTTTTCCCCAAAAGCACAATCTGGAGATAAATTCAGGTAGATTACTGCATAGATTATTAAGTCTGCAGCTGACCTTCAAGGAGTTTCTTAAATAATACTCTCAACTTCATGATATTTGAATTAATGATCTTTATTGCATTAATATGTCAGAAATCAATTATAAATAATCTTCAATATTAGTTCTTTTTGCTTATTTCCTTACTTTTGCCACCCTCTTGCATTCCTTGCCAGACTTTATTATATAAACTCCCTCTCTCCATTTACTTGTGTCAACAGAATGCTTGCCTTTATCCAACTTCATTATAAGCTGACCTATCAGGGAATAGATTGCCCCTGAGGAAGATAGCGAAACTGACAAGCGGGTTGAAAAGGGGTTAGGGCTTGCAGAAAGAGATTGAGAGGGGAGGTAGGAAGAGGAAGTGGAAGAAGAGAAACCAGTTTTGGTAGAATAACAGTAAATTATAGAATGATATCCTAAAACAATGTCACCATTAACATTCAGGCACATTTCAAAACCAGAAGTGTAATTATCCAATATCCTTGTCCATAATGTATCACCCTGTGAGTTATAACAAGCTAAATCATATAAACCATATGCATGTAAATATGCAAATATATTGCTGTTCTTATCTGTTATTATTGTGTTGAAATTTGCCATTGTTATCCTGAATTTCAAGGATCCTTCTGGAGAAAAACAAAAAAGCCATTGACTGCCTGGTACTATTATATCTCCATTTATCTGGATCGCAGATATTGCCTGGCGATGATTATTTCCCACTCCATCATATCTCCATTTCTCATTACTGCTAAAGTCCCTGCAAATGAAATTGCCATTATCTATGTAATAAATGGAATTATTAGCTATTGTTACTCCATTTCTTGTCTCCCCACTCAAGGGAACTTTCCAGATTTCCTGTCCA
>JAFGND010000045.1 GCA_016927185.1 Candidatus Coatesiibacteriota bacterium | reverse complement strand
GTTCTGTTGTATAATATAATGTTCCCAAAAATAACAAACAACAACACTATTATAAAACCAAAAAGAATAAGTCTGAATCTCTTCTCGAATGATGAAAGCATATCTACCTTTTTAATTGGAATTCGCTTGTTGATTTAATTATTTCAAGAATACCTTTCATACCTAGTTCCACAGCAATTTCAAGTTGATCTGCAGGTAATGGCTCTCCTTCTGAAGTTGATTGCAATTCAATAATACCACGGTTTTCCGTCATTACAAGATTAAAATCCACTTCCGCAGAGGAATCTTCAGTGTAATCCAGATCAAGAAGCAGACTGCTATTTACTTTTCCCAGGCTTACTGCTGCTAATCTCTCTTTTATGGGATTTGATTCTATAAGTCCTTCTTTCAACCATCTGGAAGAAGCTATGGATAATGCCAGAAATCCTCCACATATTGAAGCAGTTCTTGTTCCCCCATCTGCTTTTATTACATCACAATCTACCATTATCGTCATTCCCTGAATACTAGTAAGATCGAATACTGCTCTCAAGGATCTTCCAATAAGCCTCTGGATTTCCTGAGTCCTTCCACTAATGCTTTTTCTCTCGCGCTGAGCTCTTGGTAATGTAGCTCCAGGAAGCATTTGGTATTCTGCAGTAATCCAGCCTTTCTCGCTTCCCTCAAGCCAACCTGGAACACTTCTCATAAGATTTACTGCTATCAATACATGCGTTTCTCCCTGCTTCCAGATAAGAGATGCATCCGGTGCATCCTGGATATTCAATTCTATATTGATTGGTCTTAACTGATTATAATTTCTACCGTTTTTTCTGGAATAATTCCCTGACATTTTTTCTCCATTTGCCTGTTTTAAATATGGCAAGTGTAATAATCTCAGTCTATTTATATGGTCAAGCTGTTTCATGTTATTCTAAATCAAAAATCCAGCCATTTCTTAAAAAACGCTTCAGATACAAATTTTAAGTAAACAGATAACAACATTCTTGACAAGAAGATAAGCTAGAAATTATTTGCAACTATAAATTTTTAATGAGGTAAATTATGAACATGGATTTCGATCATATAGTAAAAACGGCCAAAGAAAAGCATTCAATAAAAATGGCAGTAGCTGGAGCAGCTGATCCTACATTACTAACTGCTATTGTGAAAGCTCATAAAGAAAATCTTGTTGAGCCTATTCTGATTGGTGATATGAAAAAAATCATGGAAATTGCGAAGGAGCAAAATCTTGATGTAACAGGTTGTTCTATTGAAGATATCAAAAATCCTGTAGAAGCATCCTCTTTTGCAGTAAAGATAGCAAACAAGGGAGAAGCTGATATATTAATGAAGGGACATGTTCAATCAGCAGATCTTCTACGGGAAGTACTCAACAAGGAGTATGGACTGAGAAAAGGAAAAATTCTCTCTCATGTTGCATTGTTTTTTCCTCCATCCACTAATAAGTTCTGCTTGCTTACAGATGGAGGAATGAATCTTAATCCAGATATCTTGGCAAAAATCTCCATAATAGAAAATGCAGTAGAGATAATGAAGAAACTTGGAATTGAAAAACCTCTGGTAGCACCACTTGCAGCTGTAGAGGTAGTAAATGTTGATATGCCAACGACAACAGATGCAGCACTTCTCACTCAGATGTGCTTTAGAGGGCAAATCAAGGATTGTATTATAGATGGTCCACTAGGACTTGACAATGCAATAGATATTGAAGCCGCAAAACACAAAGGTATAAAAAGCGAAGTAGCAGGCAAAGCAGATATTATACTTGTCCCTGACATACAAGCTGGTAATATTCTTTATAAAAGCATTGCATTCTTTGCAAGATTTCAGACTGCCTGCCTGATTGCTGGAGCTAGAATACCAATAATCCTTACTTCAAGGGCTGATGATGAGGAAACAAAGTTTCTAAGTATAGCACTGGCAGTTTATTGTGCTTAGAAAGGTTTGATATGGTTAAGATACTTGTTATTAATCCTGGTTCAACTACTACCAAGTTAGCTATTTACGAAGATGAGAAGGAAGTCATTTCAGAAAATTTAAATCATTCTAATGAAGAACTTGCTCCATTTGGAACTAAGATAACAGACCAGTATGAATTCAGGAGAGATATAATCAAGGATTTCCTGACTAAGCATGATATAGATTTGAACTCCATTTCAGCAGTAATTGGCAGAGGGGGACTATCTAAACCCATACCTGGTGGTGTTCACCTGGTAAATGAGGCCTTATGCAAGGATTTATATGAAGGATATCTTGGACAGCATGCCTCTAACCTTGGAGGTTTGATTGCTGATGCCCTGGCAAAGGAAATCGGTAATAATGTTCCAGCATTCATAGCTGATCCAGTTGTGGTTGACGAAATGGAAGACATTGCAAGGCTGTCGGGACTTCCAGAATTACCACGTATATCTATTTTTCATGCCCTTAATCACAAAGCCTGCGCCAAAAGATATGCAAATGAGATTGGTAAGAATTATGAGGACATTAACCTTATAGTAGTTCATCTGGGTGGAGGAATATCAATCGCAGCACATCAGAAGGGTAAAGTAATAGATGTTAATAATGCCCTGGATGGAGAAGGACCATATTCTCCTGAAAGAAGCGGTACTCTACCTGTTGGTGGTCTCATTAAACTTTGCTACTCAGGAAAATATTCTCTTGATGAACTGAGAAAACTTAACAAGGGATCAGGGGGATTGGTAGCTTATCAGGGAACAAACAATGCAAAAGCAGTTTGTGAGAAAGGTCTTGCTGGTGACAGGAAAGCATGGCTTGCCTTCTTTGGCATGGCTTATCAGGTTGCAAAAGAAATTGGTGCTAATGCTGCTGTTCTTAAAGGCAAGGTTGATGCTATTATCCTAACAGGTGGAGTTGCTTATAACAAATCCTTCTGTGAATTTGTGGAAGAAAGGGTTAGCTTTATTGCCCCTGTGGTAGTGTATCCTGGAGAGAATGAAATGCAGGCTCTTGCACTGGCTGCTTATCGAGTGTTGACTTCGCAGGAGAAGATCCAGCATTATGAATAAGAGAATCCATGGGAGTCAAGATGGGCTTAATATGGGCAATGTTTGATATTTCTTGTTTCAACAATACAAGTTCTTTTCTTATTTCCACTAAAGCAGGAATTGCTTCAAACCATAATGTATCTGTTGAATTAATGCCAAGTAATTGCCAAACCCTATCTTCAAGATTATCCAAATTCTCTTTTATAAGTTCCCTCTTGTCAACCCGCTTATGCATCTTCTAATTCCCCCTTTCTTTTGCCCTTATTATAAAATCTTATTTTTTTGGCAAGCTAAATCTAACCTTTTAATGAATTAAATCATGAAAAAAATATTTAAAGCAATACATAGGATATTTAT
>JAFGND010000044.1 GCA_016927185.1 Candidatus Coatesiibacteriota bacterium | reverse complement strand
ACAAAAACAACTCCATCTGAAACACAAGGAGAAGAGTAAACATAACTACCTGTCATATATCTCCATTTAAGAGTTCCTGATGAGCTGTTTATTGCATAAAGATAATTATCACCACTTCCTACAAAAACAACTCCATCTGAAACACAAGGGGAAGAGTCAACCCAATAACCTGTCTGATATCTCCATATCAAATCTCCTGGTGCTGAAAAAAGAAGACTAGATAATGATAGAAGAATCATGGCAATTAAAAGGTTTCTCATAATAGCCTCCTTACTATAATCATGGTCTTCCTTTCATATATGTTTCACTTAAAATTTGGCAAGATTTAAAGTCAAGGACGAAATTTCCCGAAATCTTTAAAAACCATCTGTATACATAAACTGAGTTATAGTAATATCATTCCTTTATCATACTACCAGAGACTGCAAGATAAGCCTGAAATAGTTAAAGACAGTAGAATCAAATCTTATATCTAATCCTTTTATCTTGACAAAAGATAGCCTTATTTTTTGTTTCAACCATGTCATGAATGAAGAGGTAAAAGATGTACAGAATATTAGTGATTTTATTGATAATACCAACACTACTCTCAGCTCTTGAGTTCGGTGTCAGCAAAATCCAGTACAAATATTTCAACTGGCAGATAACTGAAACTGCTCATTTCAAGATATTCTATTACAAGGGAGAGGAAAAACTTATCCCCCGTTTTGTAGATATTTTAGAACAGGCATATCATGAGCTGAGTATCGATTTCAAGCATAATTTCAAGGAAAAAATCCAGATAGTTCTGTACAGATCCCCTTCTGAATTCAGACAGACAAATATAATAAACGAGGATATAGGACAGAGCATTGGCGGTTTCACTGAATTCATCAAGAGGAGAGTTGTTGTTCCCTTCAATGGATCCTATGAGGATTTCAGACATGTAACCAAGCACGAGCTTGTACATGCTTTCATGTATGACATGTTATTTGCGGGAAGATCCCTTGGAATGCTTGTCAAGCTTGAACTATTGGGAAGAATTCCCTTGTGGTATACAGAAGGAATAGCAGAACATCTGAGTGTTGTTAATGAGGTTGAATCTGAGATGGTTATGAGAGATGCTGCCATTCACAACTATATGATTCCATTGAGAGAAATTGACTATTATGGAGGATATCTCTTGTATAAGGAAGGACAGTGGTTCCATAGATATCTTGAAGAGAATTATGGACGAGAGATGATTTTCAAGATACTTCGAGACTATTCAAGAAGGCAGAATTTCGAGAAAGTTCTTGAGGAAAATCTCCAAAGCAACATGGATTACATAGAGAGAGACTTTGAAAGATGGATGAAAAGGCAATTCTGGGATGCAATTAACAAGAGGCTTGAACCTGACGAGATTTCAAGACAGCTGACGGATCATACTAAGGACAGATCCTCGTTCAATATTGCTCCATCCATTTCTCCTGATGGAAAACATATAGCTTTTCTTACAAACTGGAAGCAATATGCAGATATATATCTCATGAAAGTGGCAGATGGCAAACTGGTAAGAAGAATAGCAAGGACTGAAACATCAGGAGAATTCCAGGATTTCGATTTTCTGAGTTTGAAATTATCATGGAGCCAAGACGGCAAATACATCACTTTCATTGCAGGCAGTAAGGGAGCTGACTGGATTTATATCATGGATCCATTCAAATCAAGAGTTGTAAACAGATACAAGACTGATTGCGATGCATCATACATGCCAAGCTTTTCTAATAGTGGTGACAAAATAGTTTACAGAGGCATTAAGGAAGGCAAAGCTGACTTATATATACTTGATTTAAAGACAGCAAAGCATGAAAGAAAGACATTTGATTTCTATGATGATACGGATCCCATTTTCGATAATGATGACAAGTATATAGTTTTTTCAAGTGACAGAGGTGGCAAAGGATACGATCTCTACAAATATGAAATAGAATCTGGAAAAATAACAACATTAGTATCTCTCAAGGGGGATGAAAAAAATCCATGCCTTATTCCTGACAGGAAAGGTTACCTCTTCACGAATGATGGGAATGGCATAAGAAATCTTGCTTTAACTGACATCACTGGAAAGGCAACATATTGTGTAACTAATGTACTGGGGGGGAATTACCTGCCGACAACTGATGCCAAGTTCAAGGATCTTGTCTATTATTCTTACGACAGGGGTGGATGGAATATCTATGTTCTGAAACACTCAAGATTAGACAAGATAAAGGAAGAATGGAACAAGGAAATAACGAAACTGAATCCTTCAGCGGTAGTTGCAAAAAAGGAAGTACCAACCAGCCCTGTTGTGAAACCTGATGAAAAAGGGAAAGAACCTCCAAAAAAGGATGACAAAGAAAAGAGAAAGGATACTGAATTCGAGGATAACATGGGAAGGGAAAATCCCAGGAAAGACTTGCTCGTAAAGAAGGATCCTGCATTAAACAAGCCATTCCTCTATCCTGTAGAATATATTATTCCTGAAAAAGAGGAAGCGGATCAGGAATTCCCTTACAAATTGAGGGCAAGAAAATATACACCATCTTTCAGCATAGATTATTTGACAGCATTGATGAGTTATGATACCATATTCGGTCTGGGAGGACAAGCCTTGTTTGCAATATCCGATTTCCTTGGAAATCACCAGATATATATAATTACAGGAATGCAGGGGCAGGTCACAGATATTGCCGCACAGATTCAATATTATTATCTTCCACACAGAATTGATTTAGGAGTAATTGCTTTGCACCAGAACGAATATTATTATCTCTTTGAGGAAAATCCTGAGGATGATATATATTTTTCTGACAGGACAGTAGGTGGTGGATTGAATCTGCGATATCCCTTGAACCGTTATGTAAAGATTGATATGAGCATGATAAGCAGGTACATAAGACGTGATTTCTATCAACCCAGGGAAGATGAAGGTAAGATAGAGGATGTAGTCATACAAACTCCTTCTCTCAGCCTGACTGAAGATACAAGTCTGTGGAATTATTTTGGCCCAATCAATGGAAGAAGACTTGGTGCTGAGATTAGCTTTGCTTACGGAAAGGATATAGAATTTACAAGTCTTCAGGTTGATATGAGAAAATATGCCAACATTAATCACAGGTATGCATTTGCATTCAGGATAGCAGCTGGAGGAAGCATGGGAAAAACTCCCCAGTATTTCTATTTAGGAGGAAATATTCCTGATACAGGACTTTTAGGTGCACTTGATGATAAGGGCAAACTTGATTTCAAGAACTTCTATCTCAACAAGGGTGAACAGCTGAGGGGATATGACTATTTCGAGTTTAATGGTCATTATTACGGGCTTTTCAACACTGAGTTCAGATTCCCATTCATAGACTATCTGTTAATAAGATTTCCACTTCCAATGCTTTTTTCCCCAATAGGTGGAGTGATTTTCACAGATCTTGGAGGCACATTCAATAAAGCTTATCAATTCAAGGGAGCAGAGGAAGGAAGGCTGAAGGATTTGAAATTCGGATTTGGGATGGGTCCCAGAGTGGGGCTTGGATTTCTTACATTGAAAATGGACTGGTCATGGCATTCTGATTTCAAATCAGTTTCTTCTCCTTATTTCTATTTCACTCTTGGCGGAGATTTTTAATACATCAGAAGATGAGAATAAAACTCAGATATCTGGACTGGCAGCTCTTCATTGGTGTGATTGTTGCCATTCTTTATGGATTGCTAATTGTATATAGTGCGAGCCAGACTCTCGACAAGATAAATACGAAATACTTCTTCCAACAGATTATCTGGGTTATTGTGGGGATTATTCTCATGATAATAATGATGACAATCCCCTACAAGAATTACTATGCTTATTGCTACATTCTCCTGATAATAACTATATTTTTGTTGCTTGTCCCTCTCATTATTGAGTTCCAGGGAACAAGAGGAGCAAGAAGATGGATAGTACTTGGAGCTTTCTTTTTCCAGCCATCGGAGCTTACCAAGATTGTCTATGTAATGGTTCTTGCCAGATATCTCGTTGATTCAGAAGTGAAAAACTTTACACTACCAGATCTTATAAAACCAATTCTGCTGACATTTCCATTGATGTTCTTGATAATGATTGAACCTGACTTAGGTTCGTCCCTGAGTCTTGTTGCAGTACTTATTTCTCTTCTTTACTGGAAAGGTATCCGATTGCTTTATCTTTTCATTTTCCTCACACCCCTGATAAGCATGCTTACCTCATTTTCAAGTCTCTACTGGCTTATCTTCCTGAGTTTCCTTCTGATTTTCCTTTATTTTTCACATATAAACTTCAAGGAAATTCTTGCAACAATGACTGTAAATATAATATCCGGTATCTCATTCCCGCTTTTCTGGAGCATGCTTGCAAATTATCAGAAAAAAAGGATTACAATTTTCTGGGATCCAAACATAGATCCAAAGGGACAGGGATGGAATGTTATTCAAAGCATGGTTTCAATAGGGTCAGGAGGATTCTTGGGAAAGGGCTATATGCAGGGAACACAGAAGAATTTAGGTTTCCTTCCTGAACAGCATACGGATTTCGTATATCCAGTTATTGGCGAGGAATGGGGATTCATAGGATGCGCTTTCATACTTCTGATCTTCCTGTTCATTATTTACAGGCTTATAAACAGCGCCACATCCATAAGAAATCCCTTTGCTTCTCTGGTAGTCATAGGCATTTGTTCAATTTTAGCTTTTCATGTTTTTGTAAACATTGGCATGACGATAGGTCTGGTGCCTGTAACTGGGATAGTACTCCCTTTTATATCCTATGGCGGTTCATCAATAAGCTTTTTTCTGATAAGTATTGGAATAGTCCAGAGTATAAATTTATCAAGGTCTGAATAGGAGGAACAATGTATCCGATTATACTTGAAATTGGTTCTTTCAGCATACATACATATGGCGTGATGCTGGCACTTTCTTTCATTCTTGGAATAATGCTAGCTGAAAAGAGAGCCAAAAAAATGAATATAAATCCTGATATAATTTCTAATTTGAGCATATTGATACTTGTCTCTTCCGTAGTAGGTTCAAGAGGTATGTATGTTTTGACTCATTTGTATGAATTCAAGGGACATTGGATGGACGCAGTTGCATTCTGGAAAGGATTATCAGGTCTGACGGTACTAGGAGGCTTTGTACTTGCTGTACTGTCTTCAATTATATACCTTGCAAAGAAAAAGATTTCAATATGGCCAATAGCTGATATTGTAATGCCTATAATAGGTTTTGGGGAATTTCTGACAAGGATAGGTTGCTTCTTCAATGGTTGCTGTTTTGGAAAACCCACAAACTCATTTCTTGGAGTTATCTTTCCTGAAGGAAGTTATCCAGTTCAATGCTATCATTCTGCAATACCAATTCATCCTACCCAGCTTTACTCTTCTTTCTACGGATTGGCTATTTTCGTCTTGATGGTTTTGATAGAGAAGAAAAAACCATTTGTTGGTTTCAATTTCTTCTTTTTCTTTCTCCTTTATGGATTAAGCAGATTTATAGTAGATTTCTTCAGATTTTATACCGCAGATCAGTTATTGCTTGGAATAACCAATAATCAATGGATAAGTTTACTAATGACAGTATCGGGAATTATTGGTTATTTCATAATGTATGATTACTGCAAGAGAAACAATTGCTTAATAAGCACCCTTGCAAAACAGGACAGCAAAAAAGGTGTTAAAAATAATATGTAAATCAAGCCAGAAACTTGGATTGGCAATATAATAATAATCAAGTGCAACCATTTGATTGAAATCAAGATCAGATCTGCCACTTATTTGCCATAGTCCTGTAATTCCCATCATTCCCTGAAGCCTCACCTTGTGCCAGTCCTCGTATTTATCTACTTCTTCTGGAAGTGGGGGTCTGGGACCGACCAGTGTCATTTGTCCGCAAATCACATGATAGAATTGAGGGAATTCATCAATTGAAAACCTTCTCAAGAATCTTCCAAGGGGCGTTATTCTTGGATCATTTTTTATCTTGAAGATCTGGTTTTGTTTCTCATTCATGTCATGAAGTTCATCAATAATTTTGTCAGCATCCTTATACATGCTTCTTAATTTCATGAACTCAAATGTCTCTCGTTCATTTTTCATTCTCTGTTGCCTGAACAGGATGCTTCCTTCAGAAGTGATTTTTATAAGAAGGGCAATTATTGCGAGAAAAGGAAAAGAAACTGCCAGGATTATTGATGATACGATTATGTCTAATACTCTCTTTATCCTTATATAGAATTTTGATCTCAAGCGACCAATAAATGTCACTATTGGAACTCCTCCAAGAAAATCTATTCTTGAACCAATCTTGTTAATAACAAATGTGAATTCCCTGGAAAAAACCCTTACAATTATCCTATTCTGGTTAAGATTTGAAACAAGTTCAACCATGTCTTTTATTTTCCATTCATCCTGAGCTATGAAAACTTCATCAGGTTTATATTTTTCTGTTGCTTCATAAATATCTTCAGAGAGAAGTTCGTAAGGCAGGCTTGATGGATCCTCTGCCTTGCCTGTATAACCAATAACATTGAATCCCCTCTCCTTTCCAATGACAGCAAGGAATTCACCCAGTTGCCTTCCATACCTTCCAGTTCCGTGGATTAATATCCTGCTTATATCCATATTGAAATTGGATACAAGATAAGGATTTAGATGAAAAAGCAGATATCTGCCAATCCACATGAAGAAAACACCAAGAAAGAACGACAAACCTATTACGAATCTTGAATAATAATGAGAATATGTAAAGAAGAGTGTTGCCAGCCATAGTCCAAGCGCAAATAACAAAGCCTTTACAATTCTGGAGATTTCAAGAGGCATGAAGAGAGGCTTCCTGTTCTGATAAAGATCGAAAATAAGGAAACCAAGCAAAATATATAAAGTGACAACAGGAAACATCTTCAAGTAAAGATAAGGATTCAATGGCCATGGCTTGAGATTGAACATGCTGACAACTGATGGATGACTTCTTATAAGAAATGCAATCAGGAATGCAATAAACCAGGTTAAAATATCCGTTAGCAATAAAAGAAATCGGAATAATGAAAACATCTTTTCCTAATATTCTATCATTAAATAGCCATCAAGGATAGGTATCATTTTAGAAATATCTGCTGGCCATAATTTCAAATCAAAACCATCATTAAACTGGGTGGAAAAAAAGGTCTGCTGTCTTTTTGCATATTGACCTGTTATTGTAATAATTTTTTTTTCAGCTTCCTCAATTGTTATCTTTCCCTTAATATATTCAATTATTTCCTTGTAACCTATAGTCTGAAGCCCCTGACAATCAACATGATAACCCATTTCAAGTATCTTCCTTGTTTCATCCACCCAGCCTGAGTTGATCATTTGAATTGTTCTTTTGGCAATTCTTTGCTTCACTACTTCTTTAGGGGGATCAATAAGAAAATGAAAATAAGGTCTCTTTATCCTTTCTCCATCTCCAACCTTGTAACTGCTATACGGTTTTCCTGTGGTTCTTATTACTGACAGAGATCTTACAAGCCTTATATGATCAGTGCTTGCAATTGTTTTTGCATATGCAGGATCTTTCTCAATAAGCTCATTGTACAGGTTTTTTACACCTTCCTCCTTTATGATTTTCTTGAGATTGCCTGTTATTTCATCAGGAATTATCGGTATCTCAGGAAGACCTTCAAGACAGGATTTTGTATAAAAACCTGTTCCCCCAACAATGAATGGCACTTTGCCTGACAAGGAAATAGAGTTGATAAGTGCTCTTGAATCTTTCAGAAATCTTCCAGCACTGTAAATCTCATTCAAATCAAGGAAATCAATAAGATGATGCTTGACTCTTTTCAGTTCATCTTTCGAGGGTTTTGCTGTTCCTATATCAAGTAATTTATAATTCTGCCTGGAATCAGCAGAAATTATCTCACCATTATACTTCTCTGCAAGCGCTAATGCAAGTTCTGATTTTCCTGATGCAGTAGGACCACTTATTACTATGAAAGGAGTTGATTTATTAGTCATGGTTCAATCCAGTGTTTTTTAGTAAAAATTCTGTCAAGTTCATATTGATATCATTTCTTGAAATAATACAATAATTATCACACAAAATTTCATTAATAATTGTATATGATCTCAACCAATAAGGTTTTGATAATGTTTGATGTTTTCCAGAATTAATATCTTGACTTTTTTTTAAAAAAAAGCAAGAGGAATTCTATTGAAAGAAAGGAGAAATGATGAAATTTTCCGTAACCGGCAAGGAGAAAATATATCTTCTATTTGCATTAATGCTCATAATTCTGCTGATTATTTTCATAGCCCAGAATACTAATGATGTTTTATTGAATTTTCTTTTCTGGAAGGCGTCAAATCCAGTAAGCATAACCCTTGCAATATGTTTCTTCATTGGACTTATTTCCGGGATAACAGGAACGATTTTCTATATGAAACAGAAACAGGAAACAGAAACAGGCAATTAGTCCCAGTATTTATATTATTTAATTGAAGATCGAGAAAAAACGTCTGTTTCATGATTATGCTTGACACATTTGAATATACTTAATCTCTCTACAAAAAAGCATTAATAGATGTTCAGAAAAGATTTTATTGATGATATAAGAACGTATATATCTAACAACAGGAAAAAACTGACAAGGATTGCCTTTGTCATGTTAATACCTGTATCGTTTATAATTATTTCCTGCCTTGTAATGGAGCCCTTGATAAATCACTATACTGAAAAAATAACAGCAGAAAAGGTTCTTCCGGCACTTGAAAAAAGATTCGATATGAAAATAAGATATTCCAAAATAGAAAACTACTTTCTTGATAATCAGGTTGTTATTGATAGCTTGAAGGTTATCATGGAAGAGGATTCCATCCTTGAAATAGGAAGCGTGGAGCTTGATTATTCCATAAATCCTTTTGCAGACAAAAAATTCAAGATAACCAGAATAACAATGATTGAACCAAGTTTGTATCTTGCAAGAAATGAGAAAGGTGAATGGAATATATCATCATTATTTAGAAGAATGAGAAAAATCAGGGAACAGAAAAGCAGTATTGTTGGAAAAGAAAGCCTTCTTTCTGCATTGAAACTTCCAGAGATAAATATAGAACAGGGACAGGTTGTCTATAATGATTATATTTACAAAATAATGCAGAGAGTTTCAAATCTTAATGGCTCTTTCAGTTATAAAACAGACACCAGCTCGCTGGATCTTATCCTGAATGGCATGTGGCCAGGAAAAAAGGAACCATTCAAAAGCTCTATTCATGTGACACCAGATACTATTTGCATGATAGCCAAAAGTCCCCCGCTACCGATATTTGCATTTGCACAATATCTTCCCAAGCATATATATCTGAAGCAGACAACAAGTCTTGGGGGAGACTTCACATTCAATTATCTTCCAAATTCAAAAGATATTCTTTTCAAGGGAAGGCTTGATTTTGTAGACTGGGGTTTTTATCACAAATACGTAGCTCTCGATACTCTGGAAAATATTACATTCAGCATAAACACAGAATCAAGATATTTTCCAAAACAAGACAGTCTTGATTTCAACAATACTGATTTAATTTTCGGTAGTTTCCGTTCAAGGATAAAAGGGAGTCTTTCCAATCCAAGGACTTCCCCGATTGTAAAGATGAAAGTATATATTCATCACCAGAAAATACAGGATTTGATTGATGGCTTACCTGCATCACTTATACCGAAACTCAAGGGTTTCAAGGTAAATGGCGAGCTGGATTATGCGGTGAACGTAAACTGGAATCCACTGGACATTGATCAGATAGAATTCTCTCCTTCAGGAAATGTAAAGGATTTCAAGATAATCTCTGAACCACCTCATACATCCATACTCAAGCTTAGGGATAGTTTCCAGCATGAAGTATATGCAAATGGGGAATATATTAAAACTATCTTGGTATCACCTAAATCGAAAAAATTCGTATCAATAAATGACTTGCCTGACTATCTTGTACGTGCAGTATTGATTTGTGAGGATGGAGGTTTTTTTGGTCATAAAGGTTTTTCATTGAGACATATACAAAGGGCAATAAAACATGATGCAAAGGTTGGCAGATTTGCAAGAGGTGCCAGTACAATAAGCATGCAACTCGCGAAAAATCTTTACCTGGACAGGGAGAAAACCTTCAAGCGCAAATTTCAGGAAGCTCTTCTGACTTTTGCAATAGAGAATGAAATACCGAAAAGAAGAATGCTAGAAATATATTTCAATATCATAGAATTCGGACCTAACATATATGGCATAAAAGATGCAACTTATACGTATTTTGGCAGACCTCCATGGTATATAAGCGTTACAGAGGCAGCATGGCTTGCAACAATAATAAGATCACCCTCCACTTATTATCGGGAATTCCTCAGGGGTGAAATGGGGCCTAATCATGAAGAATTCGTCTCAAGGATTGAAGAGATGATTTACGGGGGAAATGGAGAAATATCAGATGAATCTGATTTTTCCGATTTTGAATTTGCTGATCCTCCCAGGAAATTCAGGCATATGAGAAAAAGTGAAGAGGAAGAAGATGAGGAGAATGAGGAGGAAGAAGATGTATCAGGGAAGGATGATAATAAAAAGAAGGATCAGAAGAAGGATTTGAAGGAAAAAAGAAAAGATGCAGACAGGAAAAAAGATGAAAAAAACAAGACAAATAAGAAAGATCAGCTAAAGAAATAATTACCTGAATGCCTGCCCTGTATATAGATTATAGAACCAGTTGACAAACAAGCCTGCAAGCATCATGAAAAACAAATATTCTATTGCCTTATCACCAATATCCTTTAGCCTGTTTTTCTTCTTGTATATCACAATGAAAAAAAATCTCCATGGAATCTGAAGCAATGTAAGAAAAAACAGGAAAACTCCAATCCTGTTCATTTCAAAAGCTTGACTGAAATCCATTTTTGCCATTGAACTATATGATCTCACTAATCCGCAACCAGGACAGTCAATCCCTGTCGTGAGTTTGAAGTAACAATAATATGGAATCGGAATATTGAATATCTTCAATTCAAGCTGTCCTTTTTCATTAGTCTTGTGGAAAAAAGGCATCAAGAAAGAGCAGACAATAATGAATATACTTAGATACAGAATGAAATGGTCAGGAGACGGTGTTATCCGCTCCTGCCAGAAACCCTTTTTTTTATTAGATGTTGCTTGCAAAAGCTGCTTTTACTTCCTCATCTAGCAAGGTAATGATTCCCCAGATGCCTAGTGGAAGACCTATTATGCAGCAATACCCGCAAGGAATTGCAGACATTATAACTGCTGCCCATGAAAGTCCTATATTCTTGCATTGCTTCATCTGAAGTCCACCATACAGGATTACACCATTCCACAATATATATAATCCGTAGTAAATTATTGAAAATACCATGCTTCCACCCATACCTATCATATCAGCCGGACTTCCCTGTCCAGCAATATTTCCCAGCATTCCAAGTCCAGTACCAGCAAGACTCAAGACTAATGCTATAGCAGCAAATAATACTCCTATTCCTCCCCAAATGGCAATTAATAATCCAGGAAGTTGAGTTTTGTTTGTCATTTTGCCCCCTTTTTTTAGAATCAAACTCCATGGAAAGAAAAAACGTCAAGAGGAAACTCCTTGTTTATACCTTTTCTAGTTTACAAAAATTGTAGATTTTACAAATAATTCCACAATGTCTGATGAAAATATAGTAATAAAAACAGTTTCCCTGGCTGTTGAAGTTACTGCACGTGGCATTCCATTTTTGTTCAGCTCTCCTGCAAGCCTGGCAAAGGAATATCTTGAAGAGAAATTTGATGGCAATGACAAAAGAGTTGATGTTCTTATTGAAAGGGAAGCAAAAAAGGCATACAGGACTGGCTTTCTCTCAGGATTAACCGGGTTTTTTGGCTTGCCATTCGAAGCAGCTGTATTATTTTATGAAATCAGGATAATATCTGCTATAGCAACAATATATGGATATGACATAAATGACAGCAAAATCAGGAATCTGATTGTCTTATGCATAATCTGTGACAATATAAAAGAGATAAGGGAGTATGGAAGCAAGCAAAAGGATATCCTTGATACTGCAAAAGAGACAATGGAAAAACTGCCTCCAAAAATTGCCTGGAAACTTACTATAAAAGTTGCAAAATTATCTGTTAAATGGATTTTCGGTAAAACAATATACAAGATTATCCCGGTTCTTACAGCCTTCTACTCAGCAAGATCGGACAAGATAGACCTGAAAAAATACGGCAAAATTGCAAAAGAAGTATTCTCCGATTCTGATATTGTTAATGGTAACTGATAAAATGTTCATAATGAGAATCCTTGACAATAAAATCCATCTTTATTACATTTTGACTGCAATGAAAATACGAAAGATTCTGTTTTGTTTTGCAGTTTTGTTATTCACTCTCAATCTGGGTTGCCCATATTCATTCAGCAATCAACTTCCCAATCATCTCAAGACTGTTGCTGTACCTCTGCTTGAAGATAAGACTTTCGAGTTTGGTCTCAAGGAACGCTTCACTAATTCCATTATTGACCAGTTCATGCAGAGCAATGTCTTGAAGGTTACTGATCTGCAGCATGCTGACAGTGTTTTCAAGGGAGTTATTAAATCATACAAGAAGCAAGCTTCTTCTTATGATTCTGATGAAAAAGTGAAAGCATATGAAATAGTAATAAAAATAGAGATAGAATTCAAGGATCTGAAAAAAGATAAGATAATATACAAAAACTCTAACTATACTGCAAGAGCTCAATATAATATCGGAGGGAGTGAAGAGGAAGCTAAAAACGTACTGGTGTCAGATACTGCAAAAAAACTTGTCCAGGAGGCACTTACCACATGGTAAAACTCTTGATATGCCTTGCCTCCCTTGTAATGCTTGCTTCCTGCAGCCCAGAACTCAAATATTCCCACCTGAATGATATTGACAGATTCAATTATGAGCATGTATTCCATCTGATTACACAGAAACAAAGGCTGGTTTATCTTTCAATGAATCCTCAGGAAAGAAGCGTTTTCATAAGGAATTTCTGGAATGTAAGAAACCCTTATCCAGGAGAGTCATTCAATCCTGCAAGAGCAGCAAATGAAAAACGCTTCAGGCTAGCCAATAAATATTTCACTGTAAACCACCCATATTGCATTCCAGGATGGAGATCTGACAGGGGAAAGGTTTTGATAAGATACGGAATTCCTGATGAAATGCTTACAATTCATAACAGCATTGATCTTTTCAGATATAAATCAAGACAGACATCCCTTCAGAAATACTGGAGTGAGCAGGATGAGATGGAACAATCAAGCTATCTTTTATGGAGATATTACGAGCCGGATCTTGATTTCAGGTTTTCCAAGAGAGGACCTAATGATTATCGCTTGATGACTCCATTACCAATGACTCAGGCATATTTCAGGCAGGAAGACTATCTTCAGGATGCAAAACCTTTCGAACTTTATAAGGATGAGATGAAATTCGAATTGATTTCAGCAATTGATCATTCATTCAAGTCTTTACCTAATAATGATCTGGAAATCCTCTTCAACTATGCAGTGAAAACCGAAAATCTGAAGCAGGGTGATAAACAAGATGATAAAAACAAGAAGGGATATCATCTTAGAATGACAATTGTCATCTTGAAAGGCAAGCAGATTATAAAGACAATTAATGATGATCTGTTCATAGACAAGGCAGAATCATCTAAACCCATAAAGGGATCAATTCCTGTTGTCATGCCAAGAGATGATTATTCAATCAAGTTCACTTTAAAAGATGCATTCTCTGAAAAGAAAAAAATATATACTTCACAGATAAAAGCTAAAAAAACAGATAAATCATGGATAGAACAAATACGTTTTTATAATAGTGATGATAAAATGTCTCTCCAGCCATCAAGACAATTCAGAAAGGGAGAGATATTGATACTTAAATACAAGTTAATGTTGAAAGAGCAACACAAGAATCTCTATGCCATATACTCCATTCAGGGAGCAAATCTGATAACCTCAGTTGCTACATTGAGAGAGAAAATAACTGAAGATCAGAAGAATAATGAAGTTATCTTTTCTTACAAGATTCCAGATCTTCCAATTGACAAGTACACTATAAAAATGGAAATCAAGGATGAAGAAACTGATAAATTAGTTGTTTCTGAGGAAACAGACTTTTATGTAATAAAATGGGATTCTGAGGAGAAGGAGGATAAATCTGCCCAACAGAAATAGCACAGGAATCCTTACTGCCAAAGAAAAAACAAAATTCATCCTTGTATTCGTGCAAACCAATTCAAGGCATGAAATCCCTCATGAAAGATTGATAGATGAAACAAAATCATTGATATCAACTATCGGTGGAGAAACTGAGAGAGTTTTCATTCAAAAAAGGGAAACACTTGATCCTAGATTCGCAGTAGGTAAGGGAAAACTTGAAGAAATAAGGAACTATATCACTGAAAAGAAAAGATATACTGTTCTTTTTGATCTTGATCTTAATCCTTCACAAGCAAGAAATATTGAGGACTATCTAAAGGTTCCCATAATGGATAGAAGCGAGCTGATAATGGAGATTTTCTCTAATAATGCAAAAACAGAGATAGCAAAGACACAAGTCGAACTTGCATATCTTGAATACCTGAGACCAAGATTGAAAGGGATGTGGGGGCATTTCTCCAGGATTACTGCCAGGGGAAAAGGATCAACAAGAGGTCCAGGTGAAAAGCAACTTGAAACTGACAGAAGAGAATTATCAAAAAGGATATCCATTCTGAAGGAACAATTAAAGAAGCGAGAAATACAAAGACAGACTCAGAGAAAACAAAGAAAGAATCTTTTCAATATAATCCTTGTTGGATATACAAATGCAGGGAAATCAACACTAATAAACAGACTTACATCTTCTTCTGTTTTTTCATCTGACAGAGTTTTTTCCACTCTTGATCCTTCTACCAGGAGATTCTATATAAAAGAAAGGAATCAGACTGTCACTTTCACGGATACAGTTGGTTTTATACGAGGATTACCTCATCAGCTAATTGCTTCATTTCACGCAACACTCATGGAAATAGAGGAAGCTGATCTCTTGCTGCATATAATAGATGGAAGTTCCCCTGATTACAATGAACAAAGAGAAACAGTTATAGAGACCATGAAGATACTTGGTGCTGAGAATATACCAGTTATTGAAGTAATCAACAAGATAGACTTGAGCAATGATATAGATATAACATCATTTTCAAAGGATTCTATCTTGATTTCAGCAAAAGAGAATACAGGAATAAATGATTTATGGTCAATATTGTTAGAGAAAATTCCAGCCCCTGAATATGGATAAGGAAGAAATCACTGCCATACTTGAGCCGGTTTTCAGGATTACAGGTTCCGTAAAGATAAGTAAAAATGGTTTCTATCTTTATGGATACTGGCTTGTAGAGCCTGAAACAGGAATTCCAGCTGTCTTGGAGAAATTACCAGACAACTGGTTATTCAGAAGCAAATCATTTGCAGGATATTATTACATTCATATTATTGAAAGGGAAGTCTTAATCCATCATCAAAATCTTGCATTGCATCTGATTCTTTTCTTTCTGACAATCCTGGCAACCTTGATAGCAGGCAGCCTGCAGCAGGGGGGTGAATTCTGGAAAAAACCCAAAGATTTGTTACTTGGTATAGATTTTTCTTTCACCCTTATCTTGATACTTGGGTCGCATGAACTCGGTCACTATTTTGCCTGCCTCAAGAATAATATTTCAGCATCACTTCCCTACTTCATTCCTTCGCCACATCCACTTACAGGAACTTTTGGGGCTTTCATCAAGATAAAGGAACCGATAAGAACAAGAAAGGAACTTCTTGAAATTGGGGCAGCAGGTCCTTTGATGAGTTTCCTGATTTCGCTGCTTGCAGGAATATATGGCATTCACAAATCAAGAGTAATATTATCTGAAGGAGTATCATTGCTCGGTCTTGGAGACAATATAATATTCAAGATGCTGACAATTGCAATAAAGGGAAATCTGCCTCAAGGATATGACATACTCCTTCATCCAATAGGTTATGCAGCATGGCTGGGTTTTTTCGTAACTGCTCTCAATCTCATACCTATTGGGCAGCTGGATGGAGGTCATATAATATATGCCTTGTTTGGAAGAAAAGCAAGAATACTTTCATTTGCATTCTACGCTGTATTGATACTTCTGGGAATTTTTTACTGGCAGGGTTGGCTTGTATGGGGAATTTTGCTGCTTTTCATAGGATTGAAGCATCCATCATTGATGATAGACGAAAATCTTTCCCTGAAATATAAGATGATTGGCTATTTCTGCATACTTATGGCAATCCTTTCCTTCATACCAGCCCCGTTCAGGATTTAACAAATGAACCTGAAAAAGAAAAACTATATTGACAATATTTACTTATGGATTCATCTAACTCCAATAATTTTTATTATTTTTTTAAGCGATAAATATGAATATCAGGAGGTTATAATATGGATTTAATATT
This sequence comes from Candidatus Coatesiibacteriota bacterium, assembly GCA_016927185.1. Lineage (GTDB taxonomy): Bacteria > JAFGND01 > JAFGND01 > JAFGND01 > JAFGND01 > JAFGND01. The sequence goes on along the minus strand of JAFGND010000044.1, from coordinate 54,119 downwards.
AGCTAACATTGGATATTTAATTAGCTGTTTAGGAGGTTTATTCTTTATTGCTCTTGTGATTGTTGTAATAATCTTATTGACAAAGAAGAAAAAACCTGCAGAAACTAAGATTAAATCTGAAGCCAAACCTACATCAGAAGAGGAAGAAGAATCAGCTGAGGAAGGACCTGAAGTATCAGCTGAAGCAGGTGCTGAAACTGAGGAAAAGGTAGAGATTTCTGAAGAAAAGGTAAAAGAGGAAATTCCTGGGCAACCTTTACCAGATCAGGAAATTGAAATATGGGGAACACTTGTTATTGACGACTCCTCTGAAAGCAATATAGTAGGTACTGAATATAAAATCGCAGGAACAATAATTATAGGCCGTTCACCTGATGCAGATATCAGTTGCACATTCGACAAGGCAATGTCAAGACAGCATAGCGAAATTTATATGGGAACTGAAGGTCGTGTAATGATAAGAGATATGGGAAGCAGCAATGGAACGATTATTAATAACCAACCCATTGCAGAAGCAACAGCATTGGAAGATGGAATGGTAATCTTGCTTGGAGAGACTACTTTTGTCTGGAAAACTATCTAACTATTAAGAAATGGCTGAAATACATTCATTTGGTGATTTCCAGCTTGAAACAGCTGTCCTGACATCAGTCGGCAGAGTCAGGGATCATAATGAAGATTTCGTGCACATAGAAGTACCTGAAGACTTGAAAATCAGAAAGGAAATGGGTATACTTGCCATTGTTGCTGATGGAATGGGGGGACATGCTGCTGGAGAAGTCGCTTCACAGGTTACTATTGAGACCATTGTAGATATTTATTACAGCTATTCTCCATCAATTCCAACATTGAAGGCATTAAGTATTGCTGCTCAGAAGGCTAATACTAAAGTCCTTGAGATTGCTGAAAATGATCAATCAAAAAGAGGAATGGGTACAACCATAAGCCTCGCTTTGTTCAAGGAAAACAAGGTTTACATACTCAATGTTGGTGATAGCAGAACATCAATATTGAGAAACGGAGAATTCAAGCAGATAACAGTGGATCATTCTTATGTACAGGAATTGGGATTGAATGAAGAGCAAGCTCGCTATTCACCTTTCAAAAACAGGATAACAAGGGCAGTAGGCTATCAACCTGACATGGAAATAGACACTTTCGAGGAAGACCTGAAGGAAGATGACTTATACGTTTTATACACGGATGGAATAGTCAACCATCTCTTCCCTAGTGAGATAGAAAGCATATTAAAAGAAGATGCTGATCTTTCAAGAAAAATTGAGAAACTGATTTCAGAAACAAATGAAAGAGGCGGAACTGACAATTCAACAGTAATACTTATAAAGGTAGGAAAATCTATGGAAAAAGAACCAAAAGACATTGATTCAATGAGCCCTGAAAAATCATCAGCAGATGAAAAACCAAAGATTGAAAAAGGACTTGATGCAAAAGATGAAAGCAAGGATGAAAAAATAGATCTTCCTAAATATGATGATGCACATTTAAAAATGTCAATCACGGAAAAGCTTCTTGTAGTAATTGCTACATTAACACTGATAATTTTCATCTTTGTTTTATCTCAATTCTTTAAAACCACATCCATGAATGTGGCTGATGTCAAGAAAACTGAAGTAAAAAAGAGTGATGATACTAAAAAGGAAGAAGAGATAAAGAAAGAGGAAGTTAAAGATACTGAGAATAAAGACACTGAAAAAAAGGATGAAGAAAATAAATCTGAAGAAAAAGAGGAACCTGCTGAAGACAAGGGAGAATAATACTCAATATATTTTCAGTATCTGCAGGCAGTAGAGATAGACAGTGAAGTTAAGAAAATAATAGGCAAGAATCAATCCATATTTCATGTAATATAACCAATCCTTCATGTGATGTTGATCTGGAATTTCCTCTCTCTTGATTATTTTCATGTACAATCTTGAATAAGAAATCATAGAAAGTAAAATCAAGAGTAATGTAAAAACAGTATTGAAATGTTTCCCGAAGCTGAAATCAAGGTAATAACTTAACATCAATACAACAAAAGCATTAAAGGTGAATTTCCCTAGATAATTGGATTGTTTGGGAATCTTGACTTTCATTTTTTTCATCAAGTGCAGATTCCCTGCAACTATAAGCAAATCCCTTGATAAAATTACCAATGCAAGCCAAAGGGGAAATCCAAAATAGAATATGAATGTAATTGCTATGGCAATAATCAGGATCTTATCGGCAAGGGGATCAAGTATTAATCCATAGTTGCTTTCCTGGTTGAGTTTTCTTGCCAGGAATCCATCAAGTCCATCAGTAATGCCAGCCAATATTATCATTATCAATGCAATCAGTCTGCTTGTTTCATCAGATCTGATTATGAAATACAAAATAGGAGCTGTCAGGAATATTCTGAAAAGACTCAGATAGTTAGGAATGGTATTAAACCTTGCTTGACTTACCATTTCAGGATAAAAATTTGCGCCTGAATTTCCGTCTCAACAATCTAGCTGTACCAACTGGGTCTCCAAGAAGCATAGGAATTTTCATATAAAAATCATGCATAAGGTTCGAGAATTTCCTGTTATATTGGAATATGTGTTCAGCTAGTTCAAGTACCATTATCCTGAAGGTTTCCTCTGGTATATATGGTGCATAATGCTTCAATGGCCACAGCGGGAAATGCTCCCAGTCAACTGGATCAGGCAACAATCCCATATCCCTGCATGTCTTGAACAATTCGCTTCCTGGCATTGGATCAAAAATATTGAGGACTATCTCGTCAGGTTCTATCGTAGAAAGATATTTTCTTGTTTCCTCTATATCCTCTCTGATTTCTTCAGGAAAACCCGTCATCAGGAATACTCCGCTCCTTATATCAGCATTCCTGATTATTTTCAATCCTTCCCTGACCATTTTCAAATCTATGTCTTTCTTTATTATTTTCAGCATTCTTTCTGAACCGCTTTCAAGCCCCAGTTCAAGATGTATGCAACCAGCTTTTCTAAGCTTCCTTGCAAGCTGCTCATCCAGGACATCTGCCCTGGTTGCTGTTCTCCACATTATATCAACCTTCTGGGCAAGTATCTCCTCAACAAAATTCTCCACAAACTCTTTCTTGATTGTGAATGTATCATCCCAGAATGTGAAAACCTTTATCTTGTATTTTTCCTTTATTTCCTTTATTTCACTTACAACATTCTTTGCGGAGCGAAACCTTACCTTGCCTTTCCAGAAGTCCCTTGAAGTGCAGAAAGCGCATCTCCATGGACATCCTCTTGCTGTTATAATGGAACCATGAGCAAGGGGATGCATTCTTTCAGGAAAATAAAGCTCACTTCTAAGAGGGTTTTTCAGTTCATCCAGATTTTCAATCAGGCAGGCATCCTGATTTCTCACAAATTCATTATTTGTTTTATATGAAATGCCTGGCAAACCTTTCCAGCATCTATCTTCAGAAAGAGCATGAGCTATATTCAGAAAAATGCTTTCTCCTTCGCCTCTTGCCACAACATCAACTCCCGCAAAATCAAGGGAGGACTTATCTTCATAAGTTGGATGAACCCCTCCCCATATAACGAAAACCTCAGGAAGCATCTCTTTGCAGATTTTTGTTACCTTGACTGAAGACGCAACCTCGGGAGTTAATATTGAAATACCTATTATTTCGGGATTAAATGCAGCAAGCACTTCCCTGAGCTCTTTCCATACAGGCAAACTGTCATCTCTTACAGATTCCCAGTATCTTTCCTGAGCCTGCTTTCTGCTGTAAAAGACATCCTTCTTGTGAAAGTATAGATTTTCAGATGGTGAGGGATTATCCAGATTGAGTATCCTTACATCATGCCCCAGGTCTTTGCTTGCAGATGCAAGATAACCAATTCCCAATGGGAAATATGGTAATTGACCGGAATCCCTCAATCTAGTGTACGGTGGTCTGATGAAAAGAATTCGCATTCTTGTGTCACTTTCCTGAAGGTTTCTACTAAATCAGATTTCATAAGCCCTGACAATACTTCCATCGTCTTTTTCATATCTGTTTTGCTGTTTATCTTTATCCTCAATTCTATCTCACTCTTTTCAAGATTCCTGTCCCAGATAACATTTATATCTGGAGGAAGAGACTTGAAAATCCTTTCCAGTTTTTCATTGCACAAGGATTTTGCTGGATACCTGAAATTGCCAAGCCACTTTTTTATATGCTCTCTCCTGTTTCCTTGCAACATTATTTCATTTTTGAATAACTTTATTCCCTTTTCTAATCCAGTATTTCTCAATTTTGATCCATAAAAGAGATTTTCAAATCCTTCATATATCTCATTCATGTTTAGTCTGCATTTGTAAGCATCTGTTATGAATTCGTCCAGATAAATGGTTTCGAACTTCATCAAATGATAAAGCCTTGCAAATGGATAATTCAATATATGAAGTATTTTCCTGGTTTCATCAGATAAATAATAGATTGAAGACACGATCTTAAGCTGATTGTAACTGAGATTGCTCTTGGTTATCTTGTTTATATGCTTTCTGAAGAAATTATCAAGAAAATTATACCTGAAGAGGAAATAAAGAAGAAGTGATGCTTCAGCACTGGATAAGCCTTCATCATTCAATTCCAGATTCATCCTCAAGATACTTGCATCACTCTGTGCTGGCAATCTGCTGACTTTTACCTCATCCACCTCATGCTGCCTTGCCCAGACAATCCTTTTTCTTCCATCTATCAGCTTGTCTCTTCCATCAATAATAATGGGACTGATAATTCCTGAATGATCAAGAGAGGTATTTAATTCAGAATTTTCCTCTATTTTGAATCCAAGGAAATCTGGAATGATGATATCTCTGAGTGCAATGGAGTTTCCAATCATAATCAATTCTGTTCTGGTATTTCAGCGTCAATCATCTTGATATAGGCACTTCCTATTAAAATGTTTTCATCAGCGAGATATAAATCGCAATAATATATACCAGGCAGGAATTCCTTGTTTCCTCTTGGATACTTGTACCAGAATGAAGTATGTCTGGCATTTGAAACATATTCGAGAGTATGAATGATTTCGTTTGTATTTGCATTCCTGAATATAAATCTCAGTTTCTGATTCTTGTTTACAGGTTTATCCAGATAAAACATGAAAATGAGATTGTCGCTGTAATTGGTTGATATAGTATTCCTTTGCTTTTCTATATGACTTCCCTTGCCCAGTCCTGCTTCATATCTCTTCAATTGCGGATACTTGTAATTACCTGAATGATGCTGACTGCTTGAAGCAGATTGAGATGAGACGTTTCTCAGCAGAAGGAAGGCTGCAATGCCTAATGTAATAATAACATCAATAATTACAACAGTATAAATTATCTTCTTTCTTCTTTTTATGTTCTCATCAGTAAATGGATCAGGCTTGTTTGGTTTCTTTTCTGAAGAGATAACCTCCCCAGGATCTTTACTGCTTGTTTCCTGCTGGTTTATTACTTCTCCGCTTTTAATGCTCTCACCTTCATCATCTACAACTGTATAGCTGAAAAGTGATTTTATATCTCCACTGCATTTCGCACAAACTTCCATGTCAGGATGGTTCAGGTAATTGCATTTCAAGCATTTCTTCATTTTCATAATATCACTCCAGTATTCTAGATAACCAGGAAAGGATTGCAGGACTGCCTCCTGTTGCAATTCTGTATCTCGTCTGGCTTGTACATTGATGACAGCCATTAAATGGGTAATCCTCTTCAAATTCGCTTTGCTGCCTTGCTTTTATAATAGATTTTAATTGATCCTTGTTGATATTCCCGAATATTCTTTCAGCAGTGAGGTCATTTACGCATGCAAAAGAATCTCCATTCCATGCAATAAAAGTGATATATCTTAGCATATCACATCTGAATATGTGTCTTCTTTTCCTGAAGGAAGTGGAATATGACTTCAAAAATCCGCTTCTGTTATGGCTCGGAATAATCATCAGTTTTGCTTCCTTCCATTCGCTGAAGAAATTGATTATTTCATTATGCCTGAATGGATGAGGATGGGTAAATATGTATCTTATGAAAATCTTTGTATCAGGATGTTTATTCATTATCAGGAAATCAAGTTTATCAATCTGCTCTTCAAATGTATTCTTGCCCATTATCTCCTTGTATGAATCCTGGGAAATACCTGACCATGAATAGTAAATATGACTGAATGGCAATTCCTTGAAATTCACTAAAGCTTCCTTGTCAAGGAACTGGAAATTGCTAGTTAAAGTTAATCTCATTTTGGGTTGTTTCTCTAAAAAAAGAGCGCAGAATTTGAAGAAATCCTTATGCATGGTTGGTTCACCGAAACCGCAAACATTAACATCCAGAATTTTCTCTTTACTTATTTCATTGATGATATTCAGAATGGTTTCCTCACTTATGTAACCGAATGGCCTTTTCATTGAGCTTCTGGGGCACATAATGCAGGTTGTATTGCAATAGTTAGTGAACTCAAGCTCCATCAATTTCATGTTTATCATGTCTGGCCAGAATCTGGCTATTTTGTCAGATAACCATTCCCTATATGATACATTTGGCATATAACACTGATAATTTTATATATAAAACTTGTCAAGTTATGCAGAAAAAACTTTCAATGAAATAAGGATTGATATTTATCAATCCTTACTGGCTATTTCACTCTCTTGAGTCTTATAATTATCTCTTCTACATCACGTTCTATTTCTCTGTCAGTCTGGAGTGAATTTTTTACAAAATCCCTTCCATGAATAATAGTAGTATGATCTGCCCTGTTAAGCGTTTTTGCAATTTCCTGAAGTTTCAAGCCACTATATTGAGTTGCCAGGTACATTATTATTTTCCTTGTATGGGCAATATCCTGCTTTCTGCTTGGGCTTTTCAAAGCTTCTACAGGAATATGAAAATAATCGCAAGCAGTTACAATTATATCATCTATCTTGAAATGCGTCTTGGATACTTTCAGCATATCCTGAAGTATTTCCTGAACAAGCTCAATCGTAATATTAGTCTTTTTTACATAGGAATATGCATGAATCTTTGACAAGCATCCTTCAAGATCCCTTATGTTTGTGGCAATGCTCTCTGCCAGAAATGCTGCTACTGCATATGGAAGTTTCAAATTCAGCCAGTTTGCCTTGTTAAGGAGAATAGCCATTCTTGTTTCAAAATCAGGAGGTTTGATATCTACCATGAGACCATTTGCCAGCCTTGATATCAACCTTTCCTGGAGATTAGTTTCCTGAGGAATTCTGTCACAAGTAAGTACTATCTGCTTGTCACTTTGATAAAGGGCATTGAATGTATGAAAGAATTCCATCTCGCTTCTTTCCTTGCCTGCAAGAAACTGCACATCATCAAGCAGAAGCACTTCTATGGATCTGTATCTCTTCTTCACTTCATCCATTCTGCCTTTCTGCATATTATATACAAAATCTGAAACAAGTGTTTCTGTAGGCAGATATACAACTTTCTTGTAAGGTTGCTGAGAAATTATATCATTTCCAATTGCCTGCATCAAATGCGTCTTCCCTAAACCAGTCCCTCCATAAATGACAAGTGGATTATGAACCATGGCAAGATTCTGGGAAACAGCTTTTGCTGCCGCACATGCAAATTCATTAGATTTTCCGACTATGAAGTTATCAAAAGTATAGCGCTTATTGAATATTGTCCCCAGTTGATTTGCTACAACTTTGTTACCGGTTTTTGCAGTTTTCGCTTGATTCATTATAACTTCATTAACAGGTTCCTTAGTCAATTCAATATTCTCGCTTCCAACAATATAGAATTTATACTGCAGATTGCTAGATATAAGCTCCTTGAAATTTGCTGACAGGTAATCAGCATGAAACTTGCCTCTCGTTGCTTCAATTGTAAGCACTTCTCCATCAAATGCAATTCCCTTTGTCCGCTTGAACCATGTATTGAATTTATCAGAAGATATGCAGGATTTTATTTTATCCAGCGTCTCTTCCCAGATTTCTGAAGGCCCTTTCTTTTGTGTCAATTCTCTCCCCCTATTTCTTAATTAGCCTAAAAAATAATAAAGAAGCCATCATAACTTTATGATTTTTAAGTCATTAATAGTAACCGAAAAGTTATCCACACTCTTTTTTTAATGATTGAAATAGTCATATCAATAGTTAAAATCTCGTCAAGAGGAAAATAACTTTGTTATTTTCTCTCTTACGAATTATTTTTATTGCCCTTTATTAAGGCTATATAAAGTAAGTCAATAATATATGTTAAAGACAGCTTTTATTTTTTGCTTTCTGCTTTTCTATACTTGCTTTCTTCATACAGAAGAAAATAAAAATAAGCAGGATGATAAGAATACAAAAGAGGAAAAATCAGATTCTGCCAATACATCAAAAAAAGAAGAGGGAATAAAAGACTATACAAAGGATGATGATTTCCTTGAAGAAAACTTCGATGAAACGAAGAAAGATAGCACTTCTTCAGAGCCTGATACAACAAAACCTGATAATCTTCTATACAAGGCAGATTCAATAACATATCTCAGGGACAAAGATGAAATAATAATGGTTGGAAATGTTGAGCTGATATATCAGACAACAAGAATAACAGGCGGGAAAGTCAATTTCAATACAAAAACGAGGATACTTGTTGTAACAGAGAATCCTGTCCTTTATGAAGGTACAGACAAAGTTGAAGGTTATAAGATGGTTTATAACATGAATCTCAGGAAAGGAAGGATTTATTTTGCAAGCACTACTCAGGATCAAGGTTATTTCAGTGGTGAGAGAATAAGAAAGGTAGCTGACAAAGTCTTGAATGTTGATAATGGTACATATACAACATGTGACAAGGAAGAGCCTGATTTCTTCTTCAAGGCAAAACGAATGAGAGTATTCGTTAATGATAAGGTAATAACAAAACCTGCAACAATGTATATCAGAGATACTCCTGTGTTCTGGTCACCTTTCTGGGTATTCTTCATAAAAAAAGACAGGCATAGTGGTTTCCTTACTCCCAGATTCGGAGAAAATGACACTGATGGTTTTTTTGTGGAGAATGCTGGATATTACTTTGCTCCCTCGGACTACTGGGATGCAACACTCGCAACAGATATAACTGAATATGTTGGCTATATGGGAAAACTTGATTTGAGGTACAAGAAGAGATACCTTCTTGATGGTTCAGCCTATTTCCAGTATAATGTGGATACAGAAGAGCAGAGAAGAAGATGGTATTTTACTGGCAATCATCAGCAGAATATAACACCTTCAGTTCAAGCGAAAATCCAGGCACAATTTCTATCAGACAGAACTCTCCTTCAGCAGTCAGATGATTTTGATACAAGAATGATAGAACAGCTTACCACAAGTGGGCAGATCAACAAGATATGGGAAAAAGCAAGCCTCAATCTTTATTTGATGGATCAAAGATATCTTGATGCAATGGATGGTGAAGTGGCTATTGATGAAGAATTACCTAGAGTGCAGTATAATCTCAACAGTTTTGCCCCTTTTGCTCCTGACGATCCAAAAGAATCAAAATGGTATCAGCTTGTCTATGTAAGTTATTATTCATATTTTCTCAATAAACGTCAGCAAACAAATTATGAAGAAAGAGATAATGTATGGGATTCACAAACAGGATTAGTACAGAATGCATCATTATCCACTCCGCAAAAGATACTTAAATACATGAATTTCTCTCCAAGTTTGAATTATAATGAAATCTGGGAAGATGAAGATTCATTAAGCAAGCATTTTGTAAGAAGAGGTTATTTCAGCACAGGACTGAGTGCCAACACAAGCCTGTATGGTTTATTCTATCCCAAATGGGGTCATTTAAGAGCTTTCAGACATACAATAACACCGACAGTAAGCCATTCTTATTCCCCAGGCTGGTATCTAAAGGGATGGGATTTTGTAAAGGGAGATATTGAAGAAGACATGGGATTATACCAGACAACTTTCGGTGGACATCAATCTGTAAGCAGCATGTTAAGCTTCTCCCTGTCTCAAATGCTTGATGCAAAATGGTTCATGGGTCAGGAGAAGGATGACAAAATCCTTAATCTTCTTGCGATAAATTCCAGTACTACTTATGATCTTTTGAAAGAGAGAGATGAAGCTAATGATATAAGACCATGGGGTGATCTAAGCAATTCCTTTCAGCTTATGCCTAATTTTTTTCTTACATCAGGTATAAACACCCTTCATTCATTATATGGTCGTATGCCCCTTGTCCAGCTTAGAACGGATTTGACATTCCAGATAAGTGAAGATATGCTTCCCGGTTATGAAGAAAAAGAAGAAGACAAGGAAAAAAAGACCAAGGAAGAAGAAGATGAACGATCATTCAAGGATAAGAGTAATTTTGACCTTGACAGACCATGGAATTTCAGAGCTTCTTTCTATTATGTCAGAGGTATGGAACAGGGAAATGGAAGCAGAAGCGAAGATATTTATGATCTGCATGTGAGTGGTGAATTAAGCGTCACGCCTAAATGGAGAGTTAGCTATTCTGCATATTATTCAATTACAGAAGGGCAGCTTGTTTCACAAGACTATAATATAATAAGGGATTTGCATTGCTGGGAGATGATATTCACCAGAAGCGTTATCGGAGACAAATGGACTTATTACATAAGATTCAATATAAAGCATCATCCTGACGTAAAGATTGAAAAACGCGGTTCAGATGAAATGAGATTTTAATGGAGAAAAAAGGATTCCTTACATTCATGATTGGTGCTGCAGCAGGAATCCTTATTATAGTATTCATCTGCCATCAAGTTGGAACAGAGAAAATATGGAATCAGATCTCAACAGTAGGTCCACTTGCTTTCATAGCTTTCTTTTTCAATTATTCAATAGCCATGCTGCTTCAAGGAAAAGGCTGGCAGATAATACTCAAGGCAAATGGATATGAAATAAAATTCAAAGACATCTTTTATGCAACCTGCATGGGGCAAGCTGGGAATTTCCTTACCCCAAGCGCATATATTGGTGGAGAACCAATTAGAGCAGTATATATTTCAAGGAAATATGGAATAAGAAAAAGACTTGTTTTTGCTTCTGTTTTTATTGCCAAGTTCCAGGAATTCACATGTTTCCTTCTGGCTATAATAATAGGGAGCATTGAAGTATACATACATTATTTCAAAATGCTTCCGCTGGGAGTGAAAATACTTCTTCTCATATTCAATATTTTCATTCTATTATCATTTATCCTGTTGCAATATTCCATCATGAAAGGCAAGCAGATCTTAAGACCGGCACTGAAAAAAATTGCTTACTTGGGATTATCACCAAGGAAACTAACCAGGGCAGCATTTTATGTTGGAGAAAGCGAAAAATGGATACACAAGCTTTATGTTGCAAATCCCAAATCTACAATAAAGAGCTTTTTTCTTATTCTATTCAGTATGTTCTTTATATTTACAAAACCCATGTTTTTCTTCATATTTCTAAATAATAAAATCCCATTTAATTTCCCTGAACTATCATTGATTTTCGTACTTACGCAGATTGTACTGGCATTGCAGTTTACGCCAGGAGGATTTGGCATACTGGAAGGAGGTCAGATAGGAACTTATGCAATTGTTGGTTATGATCCTCCATCAGCAATGGCTTATCTGGCAAGCATGAGATTGAGTGATATTACGTATGTAAGTCTTGGAATCTTCCTGATAACTAATTATGGACTTACTTTCCTGCTTACAAAGAATAAAAAGGAGAAATCCATATGAACAAGATATACCTGGTTCTTTTTCTGTTTTTAAAAACTCTTCTTTTCTCAGAATGTTTTGATTTATCTACTTCAGGAGCAAGTCTTGCTGGCTCACAGACAGCATCACCGGATGGTGCAGGTGCAATACTCTATAATCCGGCAGCAGTAGTCTTTTTCAAGAATAACGTGTTTACCCTTGATTACAGATTCAGAAGAGATGTTGGAACTAATGTAGACAGGGGGTGGTATACAGGTTTTTCCAATCCTTTTTCAAGCTCACAGATACTTAAGGGATTTTGTTTTTACAGGAGAGCTGAAAAAGGTGGGACAAGAACATCTGTCGCCATTTCCTTCGCCAATCTCGTTTCACCTTCAACATCAATCGGTGCCAATATAAAATATATAAGAGGACCCTGGAAAGAAGAAATGAGAAATAATGCATCACTTGATATAGGTTTTGATTTCTATTTCCTGAATTTCTTAAGCTACGGATTAACAGGACAAAATCTCGCAAATCCAGACATGGAAGGTTTCGAAAGATCGCTGAATACAGGTCTGGCTATTACTCCAATGAAAGGAGTGTTAGTATCAGCAGACATAAGGGATATCAAATGGGACAGGGAAGACAAATCAAAGATCACCTTGAGAAAAGCATATGGCTTATCTTTTAATATAACAAACGGGATAATACTGAAAACAGGATATGCATGGAAAAAGACTTATTGCGGAGGAATGGAGTTTTCAGTTTCTGCACAGGGAAGCCTTCAATACAGTTTCATGCAAGATGAAAATAAGTATTCAAATCACAATTTCGGAATCAATGTTTTATTCTGATTAGCTTGTGTCTTTGAAAACCCTTTTCCTGAGGCTTTTTTCAAGAGATTCAAGATTTCCTATCTGGGAATAGATACGCATTGTTTTATTAGCTGTTTTTATCATCAATAATGACATACCTGAGTTTTTAAAAAGGATTAGATCAATTATTGAATCATAACTTATGCTTTCAGTAAGCTTCTTCCCTGTCATTACTTTCAATGCATCCTCATCAATGATATATGTTCTCATCAATATTCTGTAAAGCGTCAAAAAAAAGTATATTAATGATATCAAACCAATAAGAGATAATGACAAATATAATCTTGGAATTTGACCTGCCATATATTGTTTTACAAGCCATGGAATAAGGGCAAATACTATTGGAAATATCATTATGACAGGAAGGAACTTTATTGCAAGCCTGTTGGCAAAAGAAAGCATGAAATGCTTCTGTTCTCCTTCATTCATATTCCTTAGTGCAATACTCTTGATGCTTGACATGAAACGCAGAGATGACTTTCCGCTATACATGAAATAAAGTTCAAGTCTGCTTTCATCATTTCTGACAAATACTAATCCTGGACTGAAATTCTCTTTTTCATAAAATACTGTCTTGAATTCAGACCATGGATAAAACTTGCTTCCATATCTAATACCTTCATTATTTACTGATATGGTTTTCAATGACATGATGAACTGGTATCCTGAAAACATTGTTAATGGGATGAATACGGAGAATCCTCCAATCATCAACAATATTGTATTAACAAGTTTATCTTTATCCTCAAGAAAAGGCAATACAATTACCAGTATGTTCATGATAAATGGGAACAAAGAAAAAATGAACAAGATAAACCTTGAAAAAAAAGAATTTCTCCATACAAGCTCATTTGACATTGCCTTAATCTTTTCATTCAGTATCTTCAGTCAATGAGAAATTCGAAAAAACTTGAAAATATCATATTGATTTTATATCCAGTTATTTTAAGAAACTTGACAAAATTTGTTATATATTTTTTTCCATTTATATGGATTTGAAAATAGATACCAAAATTCAACCAGTTGAAATAAGGCATGGAAGAGACAGGAAACCTATCGATGCTGATATATTCCTGTCCCTTTCACCATCATATTCCATGCGCTATCAAACCCCATATGAAGTGATGAATTTGAATGAACCGTTCCTTATATATAGATCTCCGCTGGGAAGAATTCACCTTCTTAATAAAACATATATATACTATCTTCGCTATATTCCTGACGAACAGGAGATAGAGTATTTGAAGACAATAATTTGTCCTGGCAACAATATATCCATTGAGTTTATTGACGGAGAATCCCTTAATGGAGAATTATGGGAGCCAGCAAAACCTGAAAGAAAAAGAATCTCTGACATTATTAACAAACCTGTCCTCTTTTTCACAATAAAACAAGATGATTACTTTTATGTAATAAACAGATCCAGTATTTACATTCTCAATCTAGGAGTATAATGAAACGTTTAGACAAGATCTGCATGTATCTTTTCAATTACCAGGCTGATGCACTGATAATTGGTCAATCAGGAATAGTTCTTCAAAAAGACGGCAAAGAAAGATCTCTTTCAAATAAAGCCAAGGAAACCAATGAGCTTAATGCAATTCTCAAAGAAGCAATAGGTCTTACTGTTACCGATATTACCCAGGAAATCCAGTATCATCCACAGGGAAGACCTCCAATTACCATTAATTTGCGGGGAGAGACTAACAGACTGGAATTAGAGATAAAACCTGTTCCAGCTTCATCACAAATTCCTCCTGAAAAATCTCCTATCATAAATCAGCTTTTTGATTCTGCATTAAGTACTGGTGCGAGTGATCTGCATTTGACAACAAACCAGAAACCCATATTGAGAATAGATGGTGAGCTAAAGCCTCTTGATGATTTTGATGACATAAATATAACATTGATGGAGGATTTAATAAATACTATCACTCCACTGAGATTCAAGGATGTATTCAGGAAGAATAAGGACTGCGATTTTGCATTTTCTTATGAAAACAAATGCAGATTCAGGATAAACCTGTTTACAGATAAAACAGGTCCTGCTGCCGTGATGAGGATAATTCCGAATAAAATCAAGACCCCTGACGAGTTGAATATTCCAGAATCAGTCAAGAAACTGATTAATTCACCCAAAGGCTTGATACTCTTTACTGGAACAAAAGGAAGCGGGAAATCAACTCTGGTAGCTTCTTTGATTGAACATATAAATAATTCTTCTTCAAAACATATAATAACTCTGGAAGATCCTATTGAATACATAATCACATCCAGGAAATCTATTGTAAATCAGAGAGAGATTGGTGAACATAGCATCTCTTTCAAGCAGGCATTGAAATCCACCTTGAGAGAAGATCCTGATATTATATATATTAGCGAGCTGAATGATCCTGAACATATACTTGCAGCTCTTGAGCTTGCTGAAAATGGATGCCTTGTTCTTGCAACTTTCATGTCTGCTTCATCTTACATGACAATAGAAAGGATTATTGAGCTCTTTCCTGAAGAGAAAAAAGATATCATAAGAATAATGATAGCAGAAAACCTTCTGGGAGTTGTTACAAAAATCCTTCTTAAATCAACAAGCAACCAGAAAATATCAGCATATGAAGTTCTTGTAATAAACAAAGCTATTTCAAATCTATTGAAAGAGAAGAAATCATATCAGATACCATCTGCAATGCAAGCAGCAAGTGAAAACGGAATGATACTGCTCAATGATTTTCTGCTTGATCTCATAAAGAAAAAGGAGATAAGCAATGAAGAAGCTCTTGCAAAATCCATTGATGTGAAATCATTAAGATCATCTCTTGTGAAAATGGGTTATCTTACTCAATGAATATTGAAAAACTGAGAGTATATTTTTCAATTTCATCTGTTTCTTTAGGTTTGATTATACTGGGATTATTTCCATTTTCATATATATATTCTATAATTTTTATCCTTGCAGGTTTCCTTGCAAATCTACCTGACTCTATATTTCCTGAAAACAATCCATATCCACAAGCAATATCAATGCTTGGAGCACTATCACTCATTCTTACACCGTTTTCATTCAATATAAAGAATAGCCTTATAATTTCCTTATCCATTATACTTGCAGGTCTTGTAACAGAGAATATCTGGAATGTATATAAACCAAAGAGAATACTGCTTCTTGATATTACATCATTTCTTGTCATTATCTTCTGCATACTGAGTATATTCCAGTTTTTCATTTACGGAATCAGGGCAAGAGCAACTCTTTACAGACCTAATTCCCTTGGAATGTTCATGATCTTCGTGCTTCCTTTCATTATAGCAGGTGTCAGGGAAGAGAAAGGTTTCAGATTCGTGTTTTATGCAATCGCTCTTCTGTCAGGAATAACTGGTCTGGTATTAACATTTTCAAGAGGGGCATGGCTTGGATTTGCAGGTTCAATAATCTTTTTCTTCCTGTTTTACAGAAACAACAAATATCTTAAATATATCCTATTTGCATCTGTTATACTGCTTCTTGTTATTGCGCTTACTGTACCATTGCTTGAAGCAAAGATTTTCTCTATTTTCACAACTGATTCTTCAAGCAATACAAAGAGACTTTTCTTGTGGCAAGCTGCTATAAAAGCAATTTCTTTAAGACCTTTAACAGGCTACGGGGCTGGAACTTTTCCTGATGTTTATAAATGGTTCAAGCCAGAAGGTGCCGAACTATATGCATGGTATCCGCACAATATTTACCTGCATATACTTGCTGATTTAGGAATAATTGGTTTATTAGTCTTTTCCTTTCTTGTATTCTGGATATCAAGAAAATTCTATAGTGATTTCATGAAAACAAGGTCATTTTATTATCTTGCAGCTTTAGCCTCATTTATGGCCATTCTTGTGCAGGGTCTTGTTGACTACTAATTATCTGAAAGATTTTTCTTCTTTTGTCAAAGTGAGAAGTCTTACCCCTTTTTCAGAAACAGTCAATGTATGTTCGAAATGAGCGGATAATTTTCCGTCACTTGTTACTACTGTCCATCCATCTGTCAATGTTCTTGTTCTGTATGTACCTTGATTAATCATAGGTTCAATTGTGAATACCATTCCTGTCTGCATAGGTATCATTATATCGCTATTTCCCTTAGTCCAGGTTCCAAGCCTGTAACCAAGTTCCCTGGTAGCATCATAATTAGGAACATTAGGTTTTTCATGCATGAAATATCCGACACCATGCCCTGCATAATCTCTTACAATACCAAAGCCATATGGATTTACATATTCCTCAATTATCTTGCCAATTTCAGCAATCTTGCTTCCGATTGTACATATAGAAAGAGCCTTGTAAATTGATTTCTCAGTTACTTCCAGAAGCTGCTTTACATCATCATTCACTTCCCCGACTGGATAAGTTGCAGCAGTATCTCCTATAAAGCCATTCTTTTTCACGGCAATATCGAGAGAAAGTATATCTCCATCCTTTAATATTATTTTCTTGCTTGGTATACCATGGACTATTACATTGTTGGGCGATATGCATATTTCAGCTGGATAACCATGATAACCTTTGGAAGCAGATATCCCTCCGTTATCATTTATAAACTCTCCTGCCCATCTATCTATCTGCAGCGTATTTATACCGGGTTTCAATTTTCTGGAGAGGTAGATAAGGCACTCAGCAGCTATACTTCCTGCTTCAGCAATTCTTTCAATATCCTCTTCTGTTTTAAGCAATAATTGAGCCATCTTTAAACAATTCTGAACAACAAAAATCTGTTAGAATTCTGTTACTTCACCTCCCTTGATCTGCTTTCTTTTTCCACTATTTACATCATAAGTCATTCCTGGTTCTATTTCTGCAGAATCTGTATAGCCTCTGCTTTCCCAG
Source organism: Candidatus Coatesiibacteriota bacterium (assembly GCA_016927185.1). GTDB lineage: Bacteria > JAFGND01 > JAFGND01 > JAFGND01 > JAFGND01 > JAFGND01. The sequence goes on along the minus strand of JAFGND010000044.1, from coordinate 36,721 downwards.
TAACCCTTGATGTATTTCTCTATAAGACTCAGCATTACAAGATACTTGGTTGACTTGTATCCCCAGAGATGAGGAATGAATAATCTTACAGGACCTCCATATTTGGGACCGAGAAGTTCATTATCAACCAGATAACAAACAAGGCAAACTTTATTCTCAGTGACCTCCGATAATGGAACACATGAAGTATATCCTCCAGCAGAAGTAGAAAGCAAATACTTTGCATTGCTTTTCAAGCCTGCCTTCTTCAACAAATCATCAAGTGGAACTCCAGTCCATTTTGCCCTGACTGTAAATCCGCTAACTGAAGTCAGCCTCTTGTTATAGGTTTTAAAAGACATTGCCTTGATATCTTCAAATGAAAGTATCAACTCATTTTCAACCAATCCATCAATTCTTAGCTTGTAATTATCATAATCAAGTTTTGAAGGAATTCCTTCTGCAGAAAAAATTGGAGTGTTAAGTTTTTCCAATATATTCACAATGTTTCCTTTCACTTAATTTTATCTAGTTTCTGAATTCTTCTTGAGTGTCTGTCTATTTCAGAGAATTTGGTTTCAAGCCATACATTCACAATTTCCAGTGCAAGATCTGTTCCAGTCATTCTTCCTCCAAGAACAAGCACATTACTGTCATTATGTTCCCTGCTAAGCCTTGCAAGAGTGACATCATGACATAGAGCTGCCCTTATTCCCCTGTAGCGATTTGCTGCAATAGACATCCCCAGCCCTGAACCGCATAGAAGAATTCCCCTGCATGAATTATCGTTCAACAATTCCCTGCAGAGCTTTTCAGCATAATCTGGATAATCAACACTGCAACTCGCTTCAGGTCCGTGATCCACAACCTCAATTCCCTTATCCTTTAAAAACCTTATTATCTCCAGTTTCAATGATAAAGCTGCATGATCTGAAGCTATATGAATTATCATTTTATATTTCCTCCTGTTTCTCCTTCAAGATCATTATAAATCTTCACAAGAACCATCTCGGTTATTCTCTGAAGTGTTTCCAGTACTCCAATTCCTTCAACTGCGATAGAAGTGTAAAATGGGTGATGTTCTGTATTCAATACCTTGTTAAGTTCTGGAATTGGTGAGATGTTTTTCAGGTCCCGTTTGTTATATTGCAGGACTAATGGGAAGAACTTCTTGTCAATTCTGTAATAAGACAGGTTTTCATACAAGTTCTCTTTGCTTACTATGTTCGCTTCAAGCCTGTCTCCCTGAGAGTCAACAACAAAAACCACCCCGTCAACTCCCCTGAGGATGAATCTTCTGGTATCTATATGATAAGCTTCTCCTGGTACTGTATACATATGCATTATTACCTTGAATCCCTGCATTACACCTACCCTGAGTGGCATGAAATCAAATAATCTTGTTTTTCTTGCCTCATCCTCAGTACCTGTAGAAAATCCCTTTGCAGAGAGTGAAACAAGCTCCCCTCTTTCATGAGGTTGCAGCATCTTGTAAATGGCCTGTACATTTGTTGTTTTGCCACCAAGCCCAGGTCCATAATAAACAACCTTGCATCTTATCTCTTTTGCAGAATAATTAATAGTAGACATAAGTCCTCCTCTATAGTCTGAAACTCTCTCCTAAATATATTTCCTTGGCTTTAGGGTCATTTGCCAGTTTTTCAGATGTTCCTGAAATAAGTATTTTCCCGTCAAACATTATATAAGCCCTGTCTGTTATATTCAGGGTTTCTCTTACATTATGATCCGTTATTAGTATTCCTATTCCCTTTTTCTCCCTTAATTCACGAATTATTTCCTGAATCTGTCCTACTGCAATAGGATCAATTCCAGCAAAAGGTTCATCAAGAAGCAGGAAATAAGGTTGTATCACAAGGGATCTGGCTATTTCTACCCTTCTTCTCTCCCCGCCAGAAAGAGCAAATCCCTTGTTTTTTCTAATATGAGCAATTTTAAGGTCATTAAGAAGTTCTTCAAGTTTTTCATGCCTCATTTTCCTGCTGAATTTGGGAAGAACTTCTATTACTGCCATTATATTCTGCTCTACAGTCAATTTCCTGAAAATGCTGGCTTCCTGTGGAAGATATGAAATTCCCAGCCTTGCTCTCTTGTGCATAGGGAGTTTAGTGAGTCTTCTCTCTCCAAGGTAAACATTTCCTGCATAGGGTTTAATCATTCCCACAATCATATGGAAAGTTGTGGTTTTTCCAGCACCATTTGGTCCCAGCAATCCCACAATTTCTCCCTGATTTATTTCAATATCAACACCCTTGACTACCTTTCTTTTCCTGTATATCTTTTCAAGTCCCTTACCAACCAGGACAATACTTTTCTTGTTACTTCCCTGAGTTTCCTCTGTCATCTTTTTCATTTTCCTTTATTTTTTCAGGAGATTCCTTTTTCTCTTCAATATCACTCTTGTCAGTTTTCTCTACTGTTCCTTCCCTTGTTTTTTCGTCAATCTTTGCTTTCTCTGCAGTTTCATCTATTGTCATTTCCTTTCTCCGGGATGGTGTCCAATAAGTGCCCTGAACTTGTCCATTAACAACAATTTTAGTCAACCTTGTATCACTTTCATCGCTCTTTCTTTTCTTTACAGAAGAGGTTCTTGTATTCTTTTCCCAGTATAGTGTAATTACATCTCCAGTCATCTCGTTCTTGCCAACTCCAGACTTTTCTTCTTCATCCTCATAGAAATAAACGCTTTTGGCATTCCCGATGACATTAACTTGTTCTATTCCATCATCTCCCAGATTTATTATTATCTTGTCTCCGCTGACCCAGTTGATTTTTGTTCCAAGACTTGTTTTCACCTTATCCTCTGCTTTTGCATTTCCAATTACAATCACCTCATTGACTTCCTGATCTTCTATATACATGACTATTTCATCACCATATATCTTCCTGTTATCCTTGAACAGCACAGGCTCGCCAAGCATTACAATCCTGCCTTGATTTCTGTAGAAAGTACCAACTCCACAAAGGGCATTTATATCCTTGGATATCATTCTTACATCCTGGACAGCAACTGCCTTGTTCTCTTTATTGTAAATCTCAAGTTTCTGGGCATATAAAGTATAAGTTACTTTTTCATGAATTATAACCATTTTAGGATTCTCAGTTATAAATCCGCTTTCTTCATTTCTGTCCCATAATGCATATTCTCCAGTAATAGTTGTTTGATGCTTTTTGTTAACTATTATTACGTTCTTTTCACAAACTGCCTGTTTCTTTATCCTGTAATAGGTAACTTTTTCGGCTTTCAAGTCATTATCACCATCAACTATATGAGCATTTCCTTCAAGATATAGTCTGTTAATAGCACGCTGATAGACACCTTTCTTTGCAGTTGCCCTCATTCCTTTCTGGGTTATAACTACATTTCCATCAAGATAAGCAAGATTTCTCTCCTTGTAAAGAGTTGTCTTGTCGCATCTTATGGTTAAATCTCCATGCACAAGCCTGCAGTTGCCAGTTAGATATGTAACTCTCTGTCCATCTTCAAGAAGCTTGCTTTCAAATCTGTCTCCGTCAACAGTATATGGTTCTTTCCCTCCTCCTCCGATATCACTCAGTTCATCATTTCTGGCAGCAAAAACAATCAAGGGCAGAAACACGAGAAACAAACTAAAGTTCTTTTTCATTTATACTCTCTGTTGTCGTACTTCTGAAATCCTTGAATATAATTACATCCTTCAGATCAGGATCAGTTTCAAAGCCTATTCCGGTTGTAATAGTATTACCCTTTTTCAACCAGATCCTGTCATTGCTATGAATCTTGGCTTTCCTGTTTGACCAGGTAAGGATTGGAGTTTTCAATATCTCTTTTTTTGTTGTTGTAACTACAACATTACCAATAGCTTGCATATCATTTGTATTCTCATTTATAAGTCCCTCATCAGAGGTAAGGGTTGCGTAATGCTCTCCTTTTTTATTGTAAAACTCAATATTAACATCCTTAGCTTTTATAAGTTGCTGCCCAAAGTATTTGCTAGCATATTTTGCCCTCAATATCCACTTCTTGTTTTGTCCATCCAGAGTATCCATCTTGAAATTCTTCATTTCCTGATCCGGATAATCCTGTTTGCTTGGTTTGGTTTGGTCATCTATCCTGGCACATGAAAATATAATTGAGATTAAAATCAGGGAAACCAGGAATTTCATTTAATATCCTTCTTGAGATAATCTGCTCCAACTACAACTGTTATGTGGGCGTCAGTGTCTTCATTAACAAAATCATAAACTCCTTTTATATTCATATCCTGGGCAAGCTTTCTAGCTTCCTTTCCTGAATTCCCATTATTTATGACTTTTGTATACATGCTTGGACTATCTGATGAATTTACTACTCTCTTTACATCATAACCCTGTTTCTGAAGGGCTTCTACCATCAAGTCAGTTGCATCTTGATCCCCGCAACCATTTACCACTTCAATTATTAGCTTATTATCTTTGTCAATTTTTGTTGTATCTCCTGGAACAACCCTTGTGCTGTCAGATTTCGTAGTTATGGCAGTCATAATCCCTTTACCGGTAAGTTCCTCTATTAGCTTGACTCCATTTTTTGCACTTTTCTCGAATTCATTTCCTGGAAATCTGTAAGCAATAATCAGGAATTCCTCTCTTGCTAAATTGTATTCCTTCTGCAGCAAGGAGTTAGTTGCTATGAGGTATCTTGACTGGATTTCCTTGTTCTTTATATCATATACTGAAGCAGCTTGATATTTCCAGAATTGATATAATACAACCTGCTCCCTTATTACCACAAGCAAAGCAACAATGAAAATGAATAAATAAAAACGTTTCAATTCTGAGTTACTGAATTCGTTCATAATTTTCTAAAACCTGTCTTAAATGTTAATTTTCCACAGAAATAAACTCACTATCCCCAAAACAGTCACAAAATTGATCTGCATAAAATAATGTTTATCAATGAATTATAAATTCCATCCATATTTGCATCGGCTAAACTACTAATAAAGATAATTAATTTATGTCAATGTAAATTTAGTAGTATATATTATGAGATTGTGGAAAATAGGCACTTATTTATATAATTGAATTTCATTTCCTTTTTTCATTCTTGAAGTTATGGAAAAAGTAATATATAATTCTTATTGTGAATTAGTTAGTTATAACTTTTTCAAATAGGCATTATCTGCTGAATACAGAAACAAGGCACTAAGAATAACATACTGCCTGAATAAATGACTGTAAGGCATTTGATTACACTGCATGATGATTTTCTCTTGACTTGAATATGGATACTTCGCGCTTTGCTTCTAAATAAAAAGCGGAGGTTACAGGATGAAATTTTTTATTGATACTGCTAACATCAAGGAGATAGAGACTGCTCATCAATTAGGTATACTGGATGGAGTCACTACCAATCCAACACTTCTTTCAAGAGAAAAGGGAGATTACAGGGAAATTCTTAAGCAGATTTGCAAAATTGTAGATGGACCTATATCAGCAGAAGTCATATCTGATGATTCAGAAGGTATGATAAAGGAGGCAGAAAAGCTTCGCGAAATAGGTGATAATATAGTAATTAAGATACCATGCACAAAACAGGGACTTATAGCTGTCAATAAACTGAGAAATGAAGAAATTCTATGTAATGTCACTTTAATATTCTCGCCAGTACAGGCATTGATGTCAGCAAGAGCTGGTGCAGCTTTTGTCTCTCCATTTGTGGGAAGACTGGATGATATTCAGCATGATGGAATGAATTTGATACAGGATATAATGACTATCTATGATAATTATTGCATGGATACTGAGATAATAGTAGCAAGTATTCGCCATCCTATTCATGTTGTACAGGCAGCTCTCATTGGTGCTGATATTTGCACAATACCGTTTTCAGTAATAGATAAACTTTTAAATCATCCACTGACAAATAATGGAATTGCAAATTTCAAGGCAGACTGGGAAAAAGTAAGTAAATAAAAGATAACCGGAATGGATCCCCGGATAATGAAATGCAAGAATACAACGAACTATATCTTCAAAAAATACTTGATTTCTTGCATCAAAAAAGAGGGATTGATTTTTCTAAATACAAATTCCCTTGCCTATTGAGAAGGATTCAATCAAGAATAAGAAGGATTGGATCCCTTGATTATCAAAGCTATTATGAATTGCTTGCAAGCAATCCAGATGAGATGAATGCATTGATTGATACAATAACAATCAATGTTACAAGCTTTTACAGGGATCCTTCTCTTTACAGGGAAATTGAACACGATATCTTTCCTGATATAATAAACAAGAAGCTTCTTCAGGGAACAAAAATACTGAGAATATGGAGTGCAGGATGTGCAAGTGGTGAAGAAGCATATTCCCTTGCAATTCTTTTTTTCGAGATAATGAAAAGATATATTCCTCAAGGCAGGGAATCTAATGATCTTCCCTTGACAATTGGAATATACGGAACTGATATAGATAAGGAAGTATTATCTGTTGCAAAGAAGGGAGTTTATAATTACAAATCCCTGAAGAATGTCTCTGAATATCTTCTTAACAATTATTTCGTAAAACATGATTATGGCTGGCAGATAAAGCAGCATATAAAGAAAGGTGTTCATTTCTTCCAGTCAGATTTAACAGGAAACAAGCATTTTATTTGCTTTGATCTTATAATGTGCAGGAATGTAATGATATATTTCAATGAAGAACTGCAGACAAAGATCTTATGGAATTTTCACAAAAGTCTCAATCAGAATGGATATCTTATTCTTGGGAAGAGTGAGACTTTACTCAGGGAAGCATATACCTTATTCAGGCATATCAATAATAAAGAAAGGATTTACCAGAAAATTGGATAAAGGTGAATTTATGAATTATTACCTTGGAATTGATATTGGTTCAACAAGCATTGATATAGCATTAATAAATGAAGACAGGAAAGTTCTCAAACATGAATATCACAGACACAAGGGACAACCTTTCTTGAAACTGAAAGAGCTCTTGAAAGAAATCCTTCATGAAAAACAGTTTGGAAACCTTATTGGAATAGCTATTACCGGAAGTGGTGGACAGATTGTGGTGAATGAAATAAGTGCATATCCGGTAAATGAAGTGATTGCTCAGGCAAAGGCAACCTCCATTCTGCATCCATTCGTGAAAACTGTAATAGAAATAGGTGGAGAAAGTGCCAAGCTTCTTATTCTTTCAGAAGATACTGCAAGAGGTAAGGGAAAGTCTGAAACAATACTTGCAGATTTTTCTATGAATACGCTTTGTGCAGCAGGAACAGGTTCGTTTCTTGATCAACAGGCTTCCAGACTTAACCTTTCTATAGAAGTATTCAGCGAACTGGCACTCAAGAGCAAGCATCCACCAAGGATTGCAGGTAGATGCAGTGTTTTCGCCAAATCTGATATGATTCATTTGCAGCAGATAGCAACACCTGATTATGAAATAGTTGCAGGTTTATGCCAGGCAGTTGCAAGGAATTTCAAAAGCACAATAGGCAAGGGCAAGGAATTCAAGCAGACAATAGCATTTCAGGGAGGAGTTGCAGCCAATGTAGGTATGGTTAGGGCTTTCGAAAAGGTTCTTGATTTGAAAAAAGATGATCTTTTCATTTCACCGTATTTTGCAACAATGGGAGCAATAGGAGCAGTTTTCTCATTGATGGAACAGGAAAAAAAGCCTGTATTCAATAAAGATAAAGTCCTTGCTTTCCTCAATAAAGATGAAAGAATAGAGGAGATAAGCAGTGATCTGGAAAAACTGGAGCTTCCCAAAGAACTTTCTGAAAGTGAAATGCCAATTTTTCCTCCTGACAAGAACAGCAGGGAACCTTTGCCTGTTTATCTCGGAATAGATGTAGGCTCGATCTCCACAAATCTTGTGCTGATAGATGAGAAGCACAGGATTGTCTCCAAGAGATACCTTATGACTGCTAGTAGACCTATTGAAGCGGTGCAGAGAGGTTTATCTGAAATTTACGAAGAAGTAGGGAATTTAGTGAAAGTGGCTGGAGTAGGAACAACAGGAAGTGGCAGATATCTTACATACGATTTTGTTGGTGGAGATGTTGTAAGGAATGAAATAACTGCACAGGCAGTCGCAGCTATAGAAATAGACAACACGGTGGATACCATTTTCGAGATTGGTGGTCAGGACAGCAAGTACATTTCCATAGATAACGGGGTTGTAATTGATTTCGAGATGAACAAGGTTTGTGCTGCCGGGACAGGTTCTTTTCTTGAAGAACAGGCTGAAAGACTTGGAATAAATATAAAGAAGGAGTTCTCTGAACTTGCTCTTTCATCGCAAAACCCAATCAACATGGGAGACAGATGCACTGTTTTCATAGAAACAAGTCTCAGGCATTACCTTCATCTTGGAGCACAAACGGATAATCTTGCATCAGGTCTTTCATACTCTATAGTAAATAATTATTTGAACAAAGTAGTTGGTGACAGGAAAATCGGGAACAAGATATTCTTTCAGGGAGGAACTGCATTCAATAAGGGAGTTTTAGCGGCATTCAGGAATGTCACCGGCAAGGAAATAATTGTTCCGCCTCATCATGACGTGACTGGTGCAATTGGGGCAGCAATACTTGCACACAGGGATATGCTCAAGAATAAGAGACAAACAAGGTTCAAGGGTTTTGATCTGGGAACCAGGAAATATACTCTTGATTCATTTGAATGTACTGAGTGTTCAAATAACTGTACAATAAGCAGGGTTAAACTGGAAGGAGAGAAGCCTCTCTTTTATGGTTCAAGATGCGAGAAATTTGAAGTAAACAAGGCAAAGATGCAAAATGACTTACCTGATCTTTTCGCTGAAAGGGAAAAATGGCTTCTTGAAGGTCTCAAGAATCATAATGCAAGCGGACCAGTTATAGGAATTCCAAGGATGCTTCTTTTCCATGAGCAGTTTCCATACTGGCAGAAGTTTTTTGAAGAACTTGATTTTAAAATAGTTTTAAGTGACAAGACAACAAAGGAGATAATAAGAAACGGAGTTGAAAGTGCAGTTGCCGAGACATGTTTCCCTGTAAAAGTTGCGCACGGGCATGTCTTGAATCTGCTAGGAAAGCAAATTGATGCGATATTTCTTCCAAGCATAACTGAGGTGGAATCCGAGCATAAAATGAAAGAGGGTTCTGCCTGTCCATATGTACAAGCATGTCCTTACCTTATAAAATCTGCATTAAGTGACAGAATTAAGAATATCCCTATTTTGACACCTGTCTTGAGTTTCATTAAGTCCGAGAAACAATTCATTAAAGAGCTTGAAACTTGCCTTGAACCATTCAAGATCAAAAAGAATCAGATAAAAAAAGCAATGGAAAAGGCAGGCAGGAAGCAGAAAGCTTTCAGGAGCTTATTGATTGCAAGAGGAACGGAGGTTCTTGCAGGTCTTGGAAAGGATGAAAAAGCTATTGTAGTAGTAAGCAGACCTTATAACGGCTGTGATGAGGGACTGAATCTAAATATCCCTGAGAAACTGAGAAACCTGAAAATGCTTCCAATTCCAATAGATTTTTTGCCTTTGTCAGAGGTTGATATCTCGCCATACTGGAAGAACATGTTCTGGAGATACGGACAGAGAATACTTGCAGCAAGTCATTACATAAAGAAGGATAAAAGATTGTTCGCTCTCTATATAACGAATTTTGGATGCGGACCCGACAGCTTCATAACACATTTCTTCAACAGGGTGATGCATAACAAGCCTTATCTACAACTTGAAATAGATGAGCATTCAGCTGATGCAGGTGCAATTACAAGATGCGAGGCTTTCCTGGATAGCATAGAGAATCTCAAGAAGGTTGATAATCAGCCTTATACCATCAAGGAGATAAAGACTTATCCGAGAAAGGAAGGAAGGACTATCTGGGTTCCATATATGTGTGATCATGCAGTACTTATTGCAGCCGCATTACGTTCATTTGATATTGAAGCATATGTAATGCCAAAACCTGACGAAGAATCCATAGAGATTGGAAGAAGATACACATCAGGCAGGGAATGCTTTCCTGCAATTTTGACAACAGGTGATATGCTGAAAATACTCAGGAATCCGGAATTCAACAGCAAGAAGAATGCCTTCTTGATGATGACTTCTGATGGCCCCTGCAGATTTGGGCAATACTATAAACTTCAGAGAATGGTTCTCAATGATGCCGGATATGAAGATGTACCGATAATTTCTCCTTCAAGCAAGGATAGTTATACAGAATTTGCCAATCTTGGAGCAAGATTCCAGATACTTAGCTGGACAGGTTTGGTTACAGTTGATATACTGCTCAAGATACTTCGTTCAATAAGACCTTATGAAGTGAACAAGGGTGAAAGTGATGCAGTTTACAATGAAGCCTTGAAAACTGTTGAAAAAGCTATTGAGGAGAAGAGGAATATAAAGAAAGTCCTGGAGGAAATCTTTGAAAAGTTTTCAAGAATAAAGACTGATTTGAAGGAGAAACCTGTAATAGGTGTTGTGGGAGAAATATATGTAAGGAATAATGCTTTTTCAAATGATTACATTGCAAGAAGGATAGAGGATTTTGGAGGAGTATCTATCGTAACACCGCTTATGGAGTGGGTATTCTTCACCAATTATGAGTACAAGGTGAATTCCAAGAAGATGAAAGACTGGAAGAATTATTTCGTTGGTTCCACAAAGGATCTTATACAGAAATACTATCATAACAAGGTTCTGAAGCCCTTCGAGAAACTTGGAATTCCTCTTGGTGAAACCCACACTGAGATAATTTTAGAGAAATGCTATCCATACCTTAAAAACAGCGTGGGGGGAGAGGCAATTCTAAGCGTAGGCAAGGCAATAGATTATATTGATGAGGGACTTCACGGCATAATCAATGTAATGCCATTCAGTTGTTTGCCTGGAACAATAGTTTCATCTCTCTCTAAAAAGGTAAGGGAAGATAACAATAATATACCATGGTTGAACCTGGCATTTGATGGAAGCAAGGATGCTTCAGCAGTGACAAGGCTTGAAACATTCATATATCAGGCAAAACAGTACATGGAACATAACAGGAAAGAAAGGAAAAGCAATGTCGGATAACAATATGCAGGAAGTAAGAAATATTACAAAGAAGAGTGAGGATTTTTCCAGATGGTATGTTGACGTAATCAAACAAGCTAAGCTTGCAGATTACGCTCCAATAAGAGGCTGTCAGGTGATAATGCCATACGGATTCGGCATATGGGAAAAACTCCAGAGCCAGCTTGACGAGCGTTTCAAGGCAACAAATCATGTTAATGCATATTTTCCGATATTCGTTCCTGAAAGTTTCCTGACCAGGGAAGCTGAGCATGTTGAAGGATTTGCTCCTGAAGTTGCCTGGGTAACTCAGGGAGGAAATGATGTTCTTGAGGAAAGACTTGCCTTGAGACCTACATCTGAAGCCATTATTGGAGAGATGTATTCCAAATGGATACAAACCTACAGAGACTTGCCTGTACTTATTAATCAATGGGCAAATGTCATCAGATGGGAAAAGGTTACAAGATTGTTTCTGCGAACAACTGAGTTCTTGTGGCAGGAAGGGCATACATGTCACAGGACTTATGAAGAAGCACAGGAAGAGACTTTGAAAATGCTTGATGTATACAGGGAATTTGCAGAGAACGTCATGGCTATTCCTGTGATATACGGTCAGAAGACAGATTCAGAGAAATTCGCAGGTGCACTTGCAACATATGGAATTGAAGCTCTGGCAGGTGATGGAAAGGCTATTCAGGCAGGTACAAGCCACAATCTCGGGCAGAATTTCGCAAAAGCTTTCAATATAATGTTTCTGGATGAAGACCAGCAAAGAAAATATGTATGGCAGACATCATGGGGAGTATCTACAAGGCTTATTGGAGGCATAATAATGGTTCATGGAGATGACAATGGCTTGATACTTCCTCCGAAACTTGCTCCTGTTCAGGTAGTAATCGTTCCTATTACCTTTGGCAAGAATGATTCAGGTGAAAAACTGTTAGCAAAGGCTAGAGAAATCACGAATGAACTTAAGAAAGCTGGTGTTTCAGTTCAGATTGATGACAGGGATGAATACAGGCCAGGCTGGAAATTCAATGAATGGGAGTTAAAGGGAGTTCCCTTAAGGATAGAATTCGGTCCAAAGGATTATGATAAACAACAGGTTGTATGCGTAAGAAGGCTTGACAGGGAGAAATCAAGCATTCCCATAAGTGGAATAGTTGATGCAATAAAGGCAAAACTTGATGAAGCCCAGAAGGCATTATATGACAAGGCATTGAAGTACAGGGAGGAGCATACAAGGATTACCTGCGATTATGAGGAATTCAAAAAAATCATTGAGGAAGAACGTGGATTTATTTATGCACCATGGTGTGGAGATTCTGTCTGTGAGGCAAAGATTAAGGATGAAACCAAGGCAATAACAAGGGTTATCCCTTTCAATGGAATTCCTGTTGAAAGTAATCAGAACTGCATAGTATGCAAAAATAAGGCAAAACATATGCCTGTTTTTGCAAGGTCATATTAATAAATGAAAAATAGTGAATTGAGACTTGTTTCTCTGGAAGAAGCAGCCAGGATTGTAGGGAAAAAACCTCACAATATCAGGGATTACATTCAGAGAGGAAGAATTTCAAAATACGATACAAACGGAAAAAAGATACAAAAGGCAAGAAATGGAGAACTGAGGGTATCAATTGCTGAACTGGAGTCTTTTCTTGATCTTGTCAAGAAAGGACTTGAAAAGCACCATCATTCAGGACTTGATATTGGGCTTGGTTTTCATGACATCTCTGAAACAGAAAGAACAAAACATGTACACAGACTTCATCCATATCTCGGGAAATTCATTCCCCAGCTTGTTGAATGGTTCCTGAAAAGTTTTTTCAGGGAAAATGATTTGATCCTTGATCCATTCATGGGTTCAGGAACGACTTTAGTGCAATCCAATGAACTGGGAATTAACTCGATAGGCATAGATATTTCGGAATTTAACTGTCTTATATCAAGAGTAAAGACACAGAAATATGATATAGAAAAGGTTACAAAAGAGATAAATGATATAGAAAGCAGGATTACGAAATTCAGTAAATATCTGACAAGATCTGAAGATGTTGATCTGAGTTTGTTTCCTGAAGAAAAAATGAGAGATCTTGAGAAAAGCCTGTTGAATGAGTGCAATAGTGAATATCTAAGGAAATGGTTTGCAAGAAGGACTTTGCTGGAGATGCTTTATTACAAGAGACTTATCAGAGAATATCATTTCAGGGATTTATTGAAAGTGCTTTTAAGCAGATCCATAAGATCTTCAAGATTAATTCCTCATTATGATCTTGCAACTCCAAAGTCTCCGCTTCCTCCAGGAAAGGAATACTGGTGCAGAAAGCATAACAGGATGTGCAAACCAATTGAGGAATGTCTTGTAAAGATCCATACATACAGTATTGATACAATAAGAAGGATAAGGGAATTTGACAGATTGAGAACTGACAAGGAAATAACAATAATACAAGATGATTCAAGACAGGTTGATCTTGAAATGTATCTTCATGGAAGAAAGATAGATGGGATTTTTACTTCTCCTCCTTATGTAGGGCAGATAGATTATCACGAGCAGCATATTTATGCTTATGAATTATTCGGACTGAAGAGGAATGATTCACTTGAAATAGGTCAGAAAAAGAAAGGTAAATCAAAGTCGGCTCAGGAAGATTATATACGAAATATTTCAGAATCCTTGATAAACTTGAGGAAATACCTTAAGGAAGATTCTAAAATATTCATAGTTGCAAATGATCGCTATAGGCTCTATCAGGAGATAGCCAAAAGAAGCAACTTGAGGATTGAGAGGGAATTTCACAGAGCAGTGACGAAAAGAACTGAACAAGGAGATAATCCTTATGAAGAAACAATACTTTTCTTGACTAAATAATATATTTAAAAAAACAGGTAGCAGGGGAATTTTCAAGGAGAAAATATGCGTTCAACAATAATCATACTTGGAGTAATTTTCATTTTCATTCTATCATTCTCGGTATCACTATTGAGTGAAGATGCATCAGATGAATTCGGTCACAGCAAAACTGCAAAGGATGAAATGAATTTCTTTCCGAATTCTGAAGAAGATTATCCAGCTGAGCTCAAGGAAGGAATTAAAAAGGAATGCATCAAGATATCTGATGAAGTCAAGAAACTCGCGCTGGACAATCTTGAAGATTCCGAAGATATAAGATACGTATTGATAAAATTCTATCTTAATGATACAGGCAAGCCTGAAGAAATAATAATACAGTCATATGTTGACCAGAAATTCTTAGAAAAGGTGAAGAAGCTTGTTGAAACATACGAATTCAAGAGCTTCCCCCAGAAAGGAAGAATAGCAATCCAGTTCAAGGTTGGCATTTGAAAGCAGCTAAAAAAGACCTTATTAAGCAATGATTTCTGGATTGACCTTTCCGCAAATAATTCCTTTCTCACTCTTACTCGTTTTTCTTTTGTCATCTATTTCATGCAAGAAAGAGCCAAGATATGTCGGTTCATACAAGCAGGAAATTATGAGAAATGAAAAGGATGGCGCAGAAATGGTATTGATACCACCTGGCACTTTTTTCATGGGATCAGAAGATGGCAATATTGATGAAAAACCTGTTCATAAAGTATATCTTGATGAATTCCACATCTACACAAAACCTGTATCAAACAGGCAGTATTTGAAATTTATCACAGAAACCGGTCATGCAGGACCTGTGAATATTGAGGGAAAAAACAGCCAGTTCAATCTCTGGGAAGGGAGAAACTGCCTTGAAGAAATTCTTAATCAGCCTGTAATCAATGTCAGCTGGTATGATGCAGTCAAATATGCAAAGTGGGCTGGTGGAGACTTGCCAACTGAGGCTGAATGGGAAAAAGCTGCAAGGGGAGGACTGGAACAGAATACTTATTCATGGGGAAATGATCCACCCTCATCAGAGAAAGCATTATTCGAGAAAACATGGAACAGGAATGAAACATTGAAATCTGCAGGAACTTTTCCTCCAAATGGTTATGGACTATATGATGTAACAGGAACTGTCTGGGAATGGTGCAAGGATTACTATAAGCCGGATTATTATAGTGAAAGTCCAGACAGCTTTCCGTGCAACAGCGAAAAGACTGAAAGCAATGTGCTTCGAGGCGGAAGCTGGCAGAGTAAGGTAAAATATCTCAAGGTCTCAGTCAGGAATGCTTCTGATCCCAGATTCGGTCATGATAACGTCGGATTCAGGATTGTCAAGAGGAAGAGATAGGAAGCATTTGCATGCTTCCTGAATAATTAATAAATCACTGTTATTTTTCCACTTCCTATTTTTTCATTGTTAACAGTTGCTTCCCAGAAATAAATACCTTCGGTCAATTTGGTTTTGAAAAAGATTGTGTTATCACCTTTTTTGTTTACTGTGAAACTGTTTGTTACCCGTTTTCTGCCTTTCAAATCATAGAAATAAAGATTACCATTGCCTGTGGTTTTTGAATTGAATTTAAGTCTTCCTTTGTCTCTTAAAGGATTTGGTGTTATACTTGTTGTTTTATATTCAGGTACAGATATTTTATAAGAGCTAATATCAGTAGGATCGTAGAAGCGGAATATAATTAATGTACCACTTCTTGCACCGAGATACATATATTGATTAGAATCAACTGCTGGTACAGTTATAGAAACTGTTGAACTTATTTTATATGAACTCTTCTTATTCCCATCTTTATCCAGTCTGTGAAGATAGCCATTGAAATCTGTGAAGAAGATATCACCATTTGCTTCAATAACACTACCCCCTTCTATCAATCCTCCGGTATAATAAGACCATTTAAGTTCTCCGGTATCCTTGTCAACGCATCTGAAATAGCCATCTCTGGAACCAAAAATTACTCCAGTTTTATCGAAATTAAAATTAGGGTGAGCTCTCACCAAATCACCAGTACTATATCTCCATCTTATATTCCCATCTTTATCCAAGGCAGTCATTCGACCAGAATCCGATCCTTCATAAATATTACCAGTTCCAACTTCAATCAGGGGAGAACTCCAGAGTAATCCTCCAATATTTACTCTCCATGACAAAGTTCCTTGTGGAGTGAGTTTGTATGTATATCCATCAAGTGTTCCAAAAATAATATTACCAACTTCATCTGTTGCAGGTGTACTTAAAATCTCGTTTGAAGCAAGATATTTCCAGATCTCCTGACCAGTTGATGCATTCAGGCAATATAAATATCTTGGAGAAGATCCCATTGCAGCTCCAAAAACTAATCTGTTATTCAAGTTCAAGGTTATTCCACTATGACATTCCCCAGCATATGAGAACCTCCATACACTATCACCATTATTTGTAAAACAGAAGATATCACCCCATGTCGCAAAAACTACATTCCCGTTTTCCAATATTAAAGGATTATTGTTTATCCCATAATTACCTATGCTTTTAGACCACAGAATTTCAGCTCTTCTGTTTGCGCAGTACATTTTAGATCTGGAAAGAAAATAAAGAATTCCGTTATCTGCAACAGAAACATAATCAACATCGCTGTCTACATTGATTGGTCTATTAACTTCTTCGATTTCCTTGTAAAGTTCTATGGAAGTTCTTGAATTATGAGATGGATTATAAAGGAACATCGGTACAGGATCATTTCCCCATAGTAAAACAGGTACAAGAAACAACAAAAAGAGCAGTTTCATAATAACCTCCTTATTTTGGTGAACCTAACCAACAAATTCTTCTTTTAAATAAACCTTTGATAAAAGGGATTCTTCCAAATATAATTTCAAATTGCTTTAATATTGGGATATGTGAAACTGCATAATAAGATTTAATAGTAATGAAACCAGCGTTCTCTGCAATCTTTTGTATTTGCTTTACACTTCTCATTCCAATATGTGATTCATCTAATTTCAAGATGTGCATTTTTTTCAGTTTTTCTAGAAAATGCTCCTTGCTGGGACTATATATTGCCAATGTACCCTCTCGCTTGAGTATTCTTTTCAGTTCTGATAGAAGCAAAGCACTATCTTTATCATCAAGATGTTCAAAAAGATCAGCAGCTATTATTGTAGTAAAAGTTGCATCATTATATGGCATATAATTAATGCTTCCCTTAATCCAGAATATTTCTTTTTTTTCATTTTTTGCTATAGAATAGCCTATTTTAAGACCAGATAAGGCATAATCCTGTCCAACAACAGTCTTTTCATCAGTGTATTCAGTTAAGGCTATAGTACCTATTCCGCAACCAATATCAAGCAATATTGAAAGATCTGAATTCGAAATCAATGATTTGATATTCTTTATTTTTTGCTCTTGAAATCTATCTGGATTCAGATAGCGATTTTTATGAAGAAGATATTCTTCAGAATACTCAGAATCATAATAAATTGATTTGATATCCATTTTAAAAATTAATATTAAGAATGCTACTTTTTATGTCAAAGCTTTTCTAGAATTTCCAGCCAAGTTCTATTTTTGCCTTGAATGGATCAATTCTGGGAGAGGGATAGAGACTTGATCTGCCTTGCTTTGCCCTGTTTCTAAGCATTCTCGCTGTAAACAATGCATCAATTGAACTTGCAAGTCGGTTCAATGCCATTAATCCAAGAAAAATATTGGCTCTCTGCCCATACTTGTTTGATTTGTCTACAATAGATGAGAATTCCTTCATCTTTGCATCGGAATCCCAGTACCAGTAATCATCTTCTCCTGCCCTCCAGTAATCATAGTATTCATCTCTTGTCTGCTTATCCCAGCCATAATCAGGATTATTGTAATAATACCATGCTTCCTGTCTTGATGCCTCATTATATTCATCACTGGAGCGGAAATATTTCATGTATTCATAGAACTTGTTGTCATCCTTGTAATTCGCGTTTGCATGAACATGGGCGAATTCCTTGTAGCGCCTTATTGTATCAAGCCTGAGTGAAGTGTTTCTTGCAAAATTGAAATCCAAAGCAAGCTCAGCTGCAAGATAGAAATATCCCCTGTTCTTGCCGCAATAGAGCTGACCAGCACCAGGAACTGCCATGGAAAGCAAAGCTGCTACAAGTATGCTGGGTGACTTGCCACTTTTTCTTACAGGATTTACGGTTTCTGAAAGTGCATAGTCTGTATAATTATCTCCTGAAAAAAGGGATGAAGCGGATAGAATTACTATCAGCAAATACTTCATTATAAAGTCTTCAGGCTCTCATAATGAGTGAAATCGGAATGGAAAATAATTATTGCTTCAGGTATCCTGTTTATCAAATCCCCTTCTTTTGCATGTGCTGCGATTATATGAGCAACTTTTTCGGGGAGCCCATGTTTCAATGCGAGATATGCTCCAGAGAACGGATGTCTTATTAGTTTTCCTATATCAGATTTCTTGTATTCATCATTTTCCTTGTAGTATTCAAGAAGCTTTCCAACATCATGAAGTAATGCTCCTGCAAGAAGAATGTCTCTGTCCACTGGCAGCATGTTACCATACATCTCCTTGAAAATTTCATAATTTGCAAGTGATGATTTTGTTACACCTCTTGTGTGCTTAAGAAGAGAGACTTTGCAATTTGGTATCAGTAGAGTGAATGGTATCTTGTCAAGATCATCCACCTGCCATTGTCCATAGGATAATGCTTCCTCAAAACAGGCGATGACTTTGTTTCTTATATCCTCATTTGTTATAAGGTTGATTTCCGGTAATGCTTCTGTCAGTTTCATTAAAATCTCCTTTTAAAAAAACGGGGCCGACGAGACTCGAACTCGCGACCTCCGGCGTGACAGGCCGGCATTCTAACCGAACTGAACTACAACCCCGTATATTTTTATTAATTGGGCGAAACAGGATTCGAACCTGTGACCCCCTGCGTGTAAGGCAGGTGCTCTGACCAGCTGAGCTATTCGCCCGATTTAATCAATAATGCAATAGGTATAACAACACAATAAGCACCTATAAGAAGAATTGGTGCCAGTGTTATGGAACCATACCCAAGAGCAATGTATCCTGCAATTAAAAGAAGCAGACCAATCCCGAAAAAGATAAAGCTAATATTGCCAAAGATAGGTTTGTCTTCAGCAATTTCCTTTTCCTTTAAAATCTGTTGTTCAGATTGTTTCTCTTCCTGAGATTCTGACTTCTTCTTTTTTGCCATATTACTTAGTAAGCAAGCGCTTTTATTAGTTTACTATTTTGTCAAGTTTTTTTTTAAACCTGTTTTCTGAATAGTTCCAGATTATCTCTTGCCCCTTTTGCAAGAACATGAAAGTCATCAAGCTTCTTGCATGAAAAATCCTCGCAGAAAGCGCAGTTTTCAAGTTCATGCTCTATGGAACATTTCCTTATCTCGCATACATTGCAGTATCCGATATGATTACCCTCGGAAGTGCAACCATCACAAATAATATCATCCGGTTTTATATCTGAATTGAATGCTTTTGCCCATTCTTCAGCAATCTTCTTTTTTTCATCATAATCGTTATTCTTTGTGGCAATGAAACCTGGGCATTCAGCGCAGTTTATTCCACAATGAGCAATCATTTTTTCCATGCCTCTACCTTTCCTTCGGTGATTTTGAATATACTATTCATTAATCAGGGAATAGACTTTATAAGCGAGGATGCCTATTTCAAGATTTGTTTGAATGAGATCTTCTGAGACTTTCTGTTCAATATATCCTAGTTCATAAGCTTTCAGGATTGCGCTTCTGAGTTCCCCTGTTGCTATCCTGACTGTATACCATGCAGATGCATCCATTGAACTAGTCGCTTCTTCTATGTTTGCCTTCAGATAATCAAGACTTTGCCAGAAAACATCACTGAAAATATAATTCTTGTGGAATTCAGCCATGTCTATGACAAGATAGAGTTTTGCTTTCAAGTCGTTTATTTTTTTATTCAGGAGCTCTATTTCCTGATCAAAGGATTTCTGTAATTTATTTGTCATGGCTATATGCTTAAGAGACTTGTTTTTATTGCAAGAGAAATCTTGAAATAATGAATTCACAATATTTATATTGACAAAATATCACTTTGTATAATGGAAGCACTCCTTAAAAAAATGGATTAATACGGAATCGGAGTCTTTTTCTAATAGATTAAGCAGGAGTTCAGTTAGAGGTGCAATAAAGATCTCAATTCAGGAAGGGATCTTTGCACAACTCTTCACTTCTCTTGCGGGACCTGGTGCAATGTTTGTAACAGGTTTTGCATTATTTCTTGGGGCAGAAGGTTATATTCTTGGAATCCTTACTGCAAGTGCACCATTAGCTCAGTTTTTTCAGGTTTTTGCTGCACTCAAGACAAGAGATTTATCAAGCCGGAAGAACTATGTTTTATCTCGTGCACTTATTTCAAGATTATTTCCCATCTTATGGATGGTACTTCCATTCATTTTTTCGAGAAACACAAGCCTTATAATATTCTTAGTAATTTATTCCATATCAAATCTTTATCAGAATCTTGCAACAAATGCCTGGTTTGGCTGGATATCAGATCTGATTCCGAAAAAATTTAGAGGGAGATTTTTCGGAATAAGAAACAGGTATCTAAGTCTGGCAGGCTTGCTGATAGGATATATTGGTGCTTCATTCATGGATTTATTCAGAAAAAATTACTCTCCCCTTCTGGATTTCTTATATAAAGCAGGATTCAAGTATCCTCAGAAACTCCATATTACTCTTTCAAGAAATTATGGTGAATTATGGGGTTTTGCATTAATATTTCTTATGGGCGGGATAATGGGGATAATTTCATGGTATATACTCAGGAAGCAACCTGAACCCAGAAGACATCTTCCCAAAGCTGGCATGAGTTCATTTGAATATTTCGCATTTCCATTCAGGGATGCAAATTTCAGAAGGCTGCTTTATTTCTCTATATGGTGGTTTTTTACAGCACTCGTAGCAAGTCCTTTCTGGATGCCATTCATGCTTAATACATTGAAATTCACTTTCCTTGAGATTCAAGTATACGGAACAATTGCAACCATCTCAAGCATTCTATCTCTGAAGTTTTGGGGGAAGCTTATAGATAAATTTGGAAATAAACCTGTAATGGCAATTGCTATTGTTATGGGCATGATTAATCCTCTTTACTGGGTAATTGTTACTCCAAAGACGTTCTGGCTTATTTATTTCGAAGCAATATCATCAGGTATAATGTGGTCAGCAGCCGGGTTAGTTTCCACGAATATTATACTTTCCATTGCTCCTGTAAAGGAAAAAGATATGTACATAGCTGTAATGTCAGCAGCTCTGGGAGTAGCAGGAGCCATTAGTGCAATTCTCTCAGGTTTCATGCTAGGATTGCTTCCAAAAGCAGGTCTTTTCGGACTCAAGCTTTATCCAATGCAATATATGTTTCTTCTTTGTTCACTTGCAAGGCTTTCTGCTGAAGTCCCGTTGATATTCGTAAGAGAGAAAGATGCCAAAAACTTCAGGGAAATAATGAGAAGGATTTTCAGCAAAAAAGCAAGCTGATTTCTATTCCTTTTCACGAAATCAATCAATTTCATATTAGCATAATACAAATCAGATATGATTTGGCTTGACAAAGTCAAACAAGAAAATGAAATTGGTTTTTATATAGGATCCAGTAAGCTTTTCAAGGCAGACAGGATTTTTGATAATGAACTTCAAGAAAGGGAGAATAAAATGAAAAAGCTATTTTATTTTGTAATCGCCTTGTCTATTTCATTACTACTTCTTATTTCAGCATGTGGTGATGATGAAGATAATAACAATACTGGTACAGGAACTGGCACCGGCACGGGAACTGGTACTAGTACGGGAACTGGAACGGGAACTGGCACGGGAACTGGTACGGGTACTGGCACGGCTAATCCAGGTGATTTGCTATGGAGATACAAGACAGATGGTTCCATAAAATGCACTCCATGTGTTTCTTCTGATGTATTATACTTTGGTAGTTTTGATTTCTATCTTTATGCCTTGAATGCAACAACTGGAGTTTTGAACTGGAAATATGGGACAGAAGGTTCCATTCAGTCATCTCCCAAAATTGAAAACGGAATAGTTTATTTCGGGAGTTATGATAAAAACCTTTATGCATTGAATGCATCAAATGGAAACTTGATTTGGAAATATGAAACCGGAAATCAGATTTTGTCAAACCCCTACCCATCAGGAAATGCTGTTTATACTGCAAGCAAGGACAATTATGTCTATTCCCTGAATGCTGCCACTGGCAATCTGAACTGGAAATTTCAGACAGGAAATATAATTCAATCCTCTCCAGTATATGATAATGGTGCAGTATATGTTGGAAGCGATGACAGAAGCATATATTCTATAGATGCTTCAAATGGTGAGTTAATCTGGAAAATCGATACAAATGGAGTTGTAAGATCCGTTCCAAAGATTGTAAACGGGGTAGTTTACATTGGTGGTTATGACTATAATGTATATGCCATTGTTGCAAGTTCAGGAAACATAATGTGGAGATATAATACTGGTAACAGGGTTCACTCTTCTCCAAGCGAGGCAGAAGGTGTCCTGTATGTAGGAAGTCATGACAATCATCTTTATGCATTGAATATTTCAGATGGAGCACTCAGATACAAATATCAGACAGGTGGTTTTGTTTCATCAAATCCTTTTGTTGCTGATAATGTTGTTTATGTTGGAAGCTTTGATAATTATTTCTATGCAATAGATTCTAAGGACGATGTTCTTAAATGGAGATACAAGACAGATAACTATATTGAAGCATCATCTTGCGTTGATAAGGGAATTGCATATATAGGAAGTGATGATTACTACCTTTATGCAATACAGACTAGCACTACTTTTACAGTCAAGAAACCTGAAAGAACAAAAACTGCAAAAAGAAGGACAAAAAGCATTTCAATTTTTGCTCTTCCAACTGAAAATAGCAAATGAAATAACTTTTTAGATTGTGTTATCTCAGTCTGTATTTATATGATTTGCGAGAAGATTTATGGTAATTCTTGAAAGGAGCAAATAATGAAGAAACTGTTTGTTCTTGTAGTCATCATGTCTTTATTCATGGGTTTTGCATGTGATGATGAAGAAGAGAACGGAAATAATACAGGGACTGGAACATCTACTGGAACTGGAACTGGAACTGGTACAGGTGGATCAGCAATTATAATAGATCATAATTGCACTGATATAACTAAAATTCCTGCAAATATAATCAACACTATAAAAACCACTCTCAAGCATCATTATGCGCATACTTCACATGGTGGGCAATTGACTGTCGGGCTGGAAAGACTGGAACAGCAGAATGCAACTTATGATATTGAGATAGGATACAGTTATTTACCTGATAATCCAGCAGCATATTGTATTTTTGATGGTCAGGAAGATGAAACTTATATTTCACCAGATTTGTACTGGGAGACTAAAGAGGGAATGGACAGGACAAGGAATGTACTGAGAAACAATCCCGCTATCAAGGCTTCCATGTGGTGCTGGTGCTGCCAGCTTGACAGTTACAATCAGGAGCAGGTTCAGGCTTACCTTGATTCAATGTCTTCTCTTGAAAGGGAATTTCCGAATGTAAAATTTGTTTATATGACCGGAAATGCTCAGGCACAGGGAGATGAAGGCTATAACAGGTATCAGAGAAATAATCAAATCAGGGATTACTGCAACAGAAATGGAAAGATACTTTATGATTTCGAGGATCTTGACTGCTGGTGGTATAATCCTTCAAGCAAGTCATGGGAACACTCTACTTATGATCATTCATCGCAGGCGGTACCCTATCAGCATACTCATTTTGATGGTGATGAAAATGCCCATACAACAAATGAAAGCTGTGAACAGAAAGGCAAGGCAACCTGGTGGCTTGCTGCCAAACTGGTTGGTTGGTAGTATCCCTGCAGGATAAATTCTTGACATTTATCATTGGATTGAAGGAAACAGGATTGATATGAAAAATCCTGTTTTCTTTATCTTTAGTCACAAGCCTTTAAAAGAAATAGTGTTTTGAAAATAAATAATATGGGTGAAAATTGCATGTGAAACTAACCGATCCATATCTACCTGGTTTCATAAGGGACAAATTTTTAGAGCAACAATTCAAAGGCGAGTTTACTGCTATTGTTCTATTTTGTGATATTTCAGGTTTCACTCCCCTCACAGATTTTCTTCTTAAATCAGGAAAAAGGGGAAGTGAAATTTTAAGCAGGATTCTTGGCATGGTATATGATCCAATGATAGAAATAATATATGAACATGGCGGATTCATTTCAAGGTTTTCAGGAGACGCTATAACAGCAATTTTCCCTTTCTGTGAAAAGAAAGAGGATAATGATGCAATAATTCAGCATGCAATTTCAGCAGGTAATGAGATACTGGATTTTTTCAGCATAAACAAGACAATACAGACTGAACTGGGAATTTTTGAAATAGCTGTGAGAATTGGCTTGTCAGAAGGTTCTGTTGAATGGGGAATAGTTGGCAGCAACAAAAAACTGGGCTATTATTTCAAAGGAGACGCCCTGGATAATTCAGTAGCACTTGAAGAGAAAGCTCATAAAGGAACAATGCTTACCTCTGATTTCCTGAAATCGATTGAAAGAAAGGAAATACTTGGTAGAAAGGAAATTCTGGGAAATTTTCCCGAGATACATGTTGAAGTTTTCAAATCATTTTTTCCTGATGCATTTCTCTCTTTCGAGAAAGGGGAATTCAGACAGGTTGCCACGATTTTTCTGTCATTCAACGGGGAGCTTGAATATGAATTATTGAATGAACTTTTCAATTTAATACTGGTTTCAGTCATCAAGTTTGAAGGATATCTTTCAAACTTAAGTTTTGGTGACAAGGGAGCTTTATTCATAATATTCTTCGGCTTTCCCAAAGCTCATGAGGATGATATAAGAAGAACACTCTCCTTTGTGGAGGAATTCAGAAACAGGATTTTCGTGCAAGATATCCCTATCACTTATAGAATGGGAATAAGTTATGGACTTGTATATGCAGGAAGAGTTGGAGGCGAGAAAAGAGCTGAATTCACCTGCATAGGCGATGTAGTCAATCTTGCATCAAGACTTGCTTTTTCTGGAGAAATAAGCGAAATATTGTGCACTAAAGAGGTAGCTGAACTAGCAAGTCATTTTGCAAGAATTCCATTATCAGCACTGAAACAAATAAAAGGTAAGAAAGAACGGCTTCCTCTGTACAGATTCTTCAATATAAAGAAGAATGCAGGGGAAAGGCATTATTTAAATGAGCTTATTGGCAGAGAAAAAGAGCTTGAGAAACTCAAGCATCTTATTTCTGGAAGCATTCTTGAAAAAAAGTTTGGTGGAGTTGTCTATATTTATGGTGAGCCAGGGATAGGAAAGACAAGATTGCTTTATGAAGTGAGGGAGTGGCTTGAAAAGGAAAGTATAAAATTCAACTGGATAAGATTCCCATGTGATGCACTTGTCTCGAGGGCATGGAATGGAGTAATACAATGGCTGAAGGATTATTTTGATATAAAAGGTAAAGACAGGGAAGAAGATAAATCAAGTTTTCTGAAAAAGATAAATGAAATATCTGAAGATGCCGAGATAAACGAATTAACAAGAAGGGAAATATCAAGAACTCATTCCATAATAGGAGCTGAGATTGGAATAGATATCAAGGGATCTCTTTATGAAAAGCTGGATAGTAAATTGAGATATGATAATTTCGTTATAGGTTTGAAGGAACTTCTGAAGGCATTATCATACAAATCTCCTGCCATTATTGAAATAGACGATGCACAGTGGATTGATAAATCAACTGAGGAATTCCTCTTGCCTCTGACTCGCAATGTCAAAGATTCTCCATTCATGATTATTGCTGCCTGTAGATATCTGGAGGAAGGTGAAACAGTCAGTTTCAAGATATCTAGGGATGTTCAGGTAGAAGAGATTGATCTCAAGATATTGACTGAAGATGAAGCAATTGCTCTTATAGAAAGCATTCTTGAGGAAGGTCAGCTATCAGAGTATTTAAGAGAGATAATTATCAATACATCAAATGGAAACCCGTTTTTCATAGAACAATGGCTGAAACATCTGAAAGAAACAAATGTCATAGTATTGAAAGAGAATACCTGGGAGATTATTTGTGAAATAAATGATCTTCCATCAAGCATAGACCAGGTAATAATCGCAAGAATAGATTCTCTTGGTTCAAGAGTAAAGGAAATACTGCAAAGTGCAAGCATAATAGGGCAGAAATTTCCATTCAAATTACTCAATGAAATGCTTGAAGGCAAGTACCCTATCTATGAGTATCTTCTTAGTGCAGAAAGTTTCAAACTGGTTTACCAGGAAAACATGAAGGGAATTGTAGAGGAGATAGTTTATTTTTTCAATCATGCACTTATAAAGGATGTTGCTTATAATATGCAGCTTAATGAAAGCAGGGAAAAACTTCATTTGACAGCATTAAGACTGATTGAAAAAATATACAGTGACAGGATAGAGGAATGGTATGATGATCTATGCATTCATGCTGAAAGAAGCAATAGCGAAGAAAAACTGAAAGAGTACCTGGAAAAAAATGGAGACAGATACAAAAAGAAATTTGCAAACAAGAAAGCAATGGAAAACTACGAAAAGCTTCTTTCATTAAATATTACCAGGGAAAAATGTTTTGAAATCCTGTTAAAGATTGAAGAAATCTACAAACTGACAGGTCCTTTTTCAACTGCAAGGGATTATGCCTTGAATGCACTGAAGATTGCTGAAGAGATGAATTGTAACTGGATGATTGCTGCATCATTAAGTGTTCTGGGAAAAACATATCAGATTACTGGTGAAATTGATGAAGCGGAAAAGACATTAACAAAAGCATTGGAAATCCATAATTCACTTGATGATAAATCAGGCAAGGCTTCTGTATTGAAGACTCTGGGGGCAGTCAACTATGGAAAATGCAATTATACAAAATCTGCTGAATATAACATGAAAGCTCTCAAGATATACACGGAACTTGGAGATAGAAGGCTTCAAGGGCTTATTTGTGGTGATTTAGGTTTGATAAATTGCAGAACAGGAAATTATAAGAAAGCCATGGAACTTCTCAACAAGAGTATGGATATTTCAAAAGAGATTGGGAATTTGTATGGAGAAAGTCTTGCCATAGGTAATCTTGGAACTGTGCATTCACTAATGAATGATCATGATAATGCATTGATATTGTACAACAAAGCACTGGAACTTAATAAGATAATTGGCAACCGCACTTATGAAAGCACTATTCTTAACAATATAGCAACAACTCATAATGAAAGATCCAATTATGCTGAGGCTTTAGAATTATTTCAGAAGTCGCTTGAAATAAGAAGGGAGATTGGAAACAGGGTTGGAGAAGGATCCGTATTGAGTAATATTGCAAACATTTATGGAGTATTGGGAGATTACAGGAAAGCCTTGCAAATACTTGATGAAAGCATTTCTATTTCTAAAGAGACAAAATATCGTTTTGGCGAGGCATTTGCATTAAAAGAAACCGGGATAATTTATTCAATTTTAGGTGACTTCAAGAAAGCACATGAATTCATTATGGAAAGTTCTGCAATTTTAACTGAGATTGGTGAAAAGAGATATCAGGCTATAATTAATAGTGATATAGGGAATCTACATCTGGCTACAAAGGAATACGAAAAAGCAATAGAAATAGCAAATCAGGGTTTATCAATAATCAATGAGATCGGAATCAGCACAATCAGATGCAGGTTGATATTAGTTCTTGGAAAAGCCAGCCTTGATAAATCTGAACTTAAAAAAGCTGAGGAGTATCTGAGAAAAGCATTTGAACTAGCTGAAAAAGACAAGGATGAACATCACAGGATTCTTTCCATGATTTCTTTAGCCAGACTTGAATTCAGGAAAAACAATATAGAGAAAGGTATTGAATTGTTCGAAAAGGGTATTGAATCTCTCAGGAATAAGAAAACAAAAGCAGCAATAGCAGATTCATTGATTGCCTACGCTTTATGCCTTCTTGAATACATGCTGGATTATGATAACAGCAAGTCAAAGGCTGTTGATTTGCTTAAAGAAGCGAAAAGGATGAACATGGAAATGGAAAGGCATCATAAAGTATATGAGATTGAAGATATTGAAAAGAGATTTCTGAATACTCGGTAGAATGCTTTTTCTTCCGGAATGAACAAGGTGGAAAAATCCACCTTGTTATCAAAAATCTATTTGATTATTAAAATGCTTTTGCTTATTGTCTTTTCGTTTGTCGTAAGTTCAATGACATATACGCCTGATGCGTAATTCATTGGGATCCAGTGTACCATGTAATTGCCTGACTTGTGGGTTTCTGATTCCATGAGTACTGCAACTGTCTGCCCGAGAAGATTTCTCACCTTCATGCTTACCTTCGTGTTTCTGGGAAGTGCATAGCGTATATTGAGTATCTGATTTCTGCATGGATTTGGACCTATCTCCAATGACATATTTGCCGGAACAAACAATCCTGTCTTGTTATTGTTAAAACCATATTGATCATTTGAAACAGAGAAATTGCCATCATTGATATCATTGAAGTCTGCTTCATAGTATGCATCAGCTATTTTCATTCTACCTGTTGTAGTGGCAGGGAATTTGGCAGTATTCACTGTCCAGAGATATGTCTTGTTCTGGGCATTGGAGTAATTGGCAACTTTATTGGGAAGCCAGGATGTCCCACCATCTGTTGAGCCATATATATTGACATTTTTCATGTTTGCTGAACAATCCCATGTCAAATAGTACTTATGACCATTATAGAAGGTTTCTCCACCTTTTGGATAATTCATGGCAACTGAACGCTGTTGACCAACTCCGAAAACTCCTTCTGTTATTGCAGCACCAATAGCACATTTTCCCTCTTTTGTATGTTCAACATCCTCCAGTTTTATCTTGCACTTTGTTGATTCAACTTCAGGAACAGTCCATGAATATGATTGAGGTGCAGCATCAACATTTGAAGCAACAAGATTGTAAGTGTTGCCAGTATCTGATGAGAAATAGATATTGATTTTATTGACACCTTTGCTGTGCCATTCTATATCAACTTTTGTGCCTGAAGAAAAGAATTTATTGTCTTCAGGAGCTTCATACCAGAGATGATTTGCAACATCATTCAACTCAAAGTAAGCCTGTCCACCATAACCTATTCTATCATCTCCACCCATCCTTACTCTGAAGAATCCCTCTTCTCCCCATCCAGTTCCCCAGCTGTTTTTTCCAATCCAGTAGTTCTCTGTACTGTTATAACCTATAAGGCAGACTCCGTGACCTCCTCCATAACCTGAGTTCTTGTCACATTCATAGATCCCGCCTCTATATGCTTGGAAATCATTATAAACAGACATGCCTACAAATAGCAATCCCTTGGTTGCAATAGCTTCCTTCATTGCCTCGAAGTCACCATTTTCTATTGCAAAGTATTGTACTGTTTTCTGCTGAGTATATTCCCAGTCGCTGCATCTATTATTGCATGCAGCATTTCTTGCTTCATAAGGCCAGCATGATTCCCATGGCACTCCATGTGTTTCAAGCCATGCAGCAAGTGAATAGAGCTGTCCTCCTCCGCAGTCCCCACCCTGATAGCATTGTGAAACAACATATTGTTCAGAAACATCCGGGTTTATCTTGTCCATTGTAAGAAAGATCTTTATTTGTGCTTCTAAGGATGCCATTACACAGAATGCCCAGCATGAACCGCATTGCTTTTGATCCCTTATTGGAGTGACATAATTTTTTCCATCTACATTACGCCAGTCAAATGTATCAGGATACCTGATACCTGATTTCTTGAATTTTCTTGAATCAGGAACGTTGAAATCCTCTTTTTTCAAGCCATTGAAATAAAATTTCTTTACTTCTTTTGGTAATCTTGAAATGCTTGTTTCACCTGCTTCCCACTTGAAGCCATTTTTCTTGATGCTGGCTCTTGTATCCTCAAGAGTCCATTCTTTTGCAAGTGCAGGTGTTATCAGTGAAATAATAAGAAAGCTGCACAGGAAAATGAGAAAGATAGTTTTGTTGTTCATTTTTCCCCCAATCGTTTGTAAAAAAATCTTACTCAAGGAATTTATTGTAATATAATTTGTCAAAACAAAATTGTTTTAATGTTTTATGTTGACAATAATCAATATTGAACAGAATGCTGGAAAAAAGAAAGGTATTCCATGTTCGTATTGAGAAAAAGATTTTTGCTGATTCTTGCATGGGTTAGTTCCATGTTTCTTTGTTCATGCACAGGGAGATTACCCAAGGCATTTGCAGATTCTGATGACAATACAACCAAAGAAGATTCTCTGCAAAGGAAGAATGATTATAACAGGAATTTGTCTGTAGAATATGGTGGACCTAATATGAGAAGACATGATATTGCGAAGGATAAGAATTCTGAACCCAAACTATCCAAAAGGGATACTCTTGACAAGAAGGAAAAGGATAAAAGCGAGAAGGAATGAAGTTAAAAAGATTTCTGATACTTGCGATTGGTTTCCTTTATTCTCTTCTTTTACAAAGCTGCGAATCCAGTGAGGAAGAGAAAGTGAAAGAAACAAAACCATCATCTCCAGTAAATGTAGACTCTGCAGATTCAAAAAAAGGCTCGCTTGACAGTCTATATCAGAGAGTAAAGAAAATGGGTAAGGAAGATTCTCTTGATATAATTGAGAAAAAGGTTAAAGAAAAGAAGAACAATAGAAGAAAAGTCAATGATATCAAGGTTGTTTATGGCGGACCTTCGATGCAAAAAAGAGGCAAATAAAAACGGGCTATGAGTTTATTCAAGAAATTCACAACCCTAGATCTTGTAATCATCTCGATTTGTTCTGCAACAGGTCTTGCTTTGAAACCCCTGCTGTCTCCTTTAGTTCACATAATTTCAAGCCCTCTATTAATACCGGGAGGATCCTTGATAGGTGGAATATACTTGATTTGGATTGTGCTGGGAGCCTTTCTTGTTAACAAGACAGGAGCTGCATTTTCAGTAGGATTCATACAGGGTCTTGTAATAATGGTAATCGGACTTATGGGTTCTCATGGAGGACTGTCTTTGCTTATTTACTTGATTCCCGGCTTGCTTGTTGATATTGTATTGCTTATCTTCAGGTTTTCTGCAGAAAGCATTTTTTCACACGCACTGCTTAATATTGTTGCGAATTTATCTGGAGTATTGATAGTCTCTGTGATAGTACTAAGGCTTCCACTAATACCCCTACTGCTTTCAATATCAGCTTGCTTGTTTTCAAGCTTTATTGGGGGTTTTATATCTTATGAAATTTACAAACAGGTCAGAAAGGTGAACATATTATGAAGTATTTATGGATTATTCTGCTTGTTCCAGCTCTTGCATATGCTTTAACAATAATAGATGGAAACACCTCATACCAGTACAATAATGATGAGCTAAAGGCTGCTGGAGACACTTTGATAGTGCATGAAATTTACAAAGCAAAAACAAAGCAGAGAGTTAAGTACAACCTTAAGGGACAATGGCTAAACAGGATTTTCGATAAACTTGGGCATCCCAAAAGCAGGAATTTTTCATACATTTTCATTGGCTCTGATGGATACAAGTCAGAAGTCACAAACGAGCAGATAAACAACATGAAATTCTTTCTTGCATGGGAGATTGACGGAAAAAAGATAGAAAATGATGGATTGCATTTGTATTGCATTGGTCTTTCAAACATGTACTCGGTCAAGGATCTGGCTTCAATCGACTTGAATCAGAATCCCTCGGATGAAATAAAAAGCATCTTCATTTTTGATACGGTTTTGAATGCACTGAAGATAAGCAGTGAAGAAGTCCCCTCTGAAAAGGGGAAAATCAATCCATATTGGACAGGAATTCACTTTACAGATATAATAAAAGCTTTAAGCACAATGACTGATTTCAAGGACAGGATAACTGTTTATGGTATGGATGGCTTGAAGAGGAATTTTTCATATGAAAAATATTTGAAAGATACTATTCTGCACAAAGAGGAAGATGGCTCATGGCTTCTCAAGGGCAGGAAGCTTCTTTCAGGAATGTGGGTCAAAAAAGTGATTGCTTTTTCAGTGGAAGATAAATGCTTCATAATTGCAGAGAGTCTAAAGGAGCAGAAGTTATCTTCAATATGGGAGCTTTTAAAGCTCAAAGACAATGTGATGATAAAGAATAAAAGCTATTCCAGGGAGGCATCATCCAGATACAAGATTGGCAAGTCAGAAAAGGGATACGAAATACTGGAATAAGGAAACTAATAATAAAGCCTGTCTCCTTCTGCAAAGAGACTTTTCTTGCCTCCATTCTGAAGCAGGATTCTGTCTTTGTATATAAGAAAACCTGTTGCTCCTGCCTCTTTCAATGCAATAGTGTTCTTCTTTGAAGGTTTCCTGTCAGCATATGTTACATGGCACTCTCTTTCCTGATATCCCCTGTATGGTTCATTTGCTGAAATAATTATATAATTGAAACCAGTTTTTCTTGCATCAGGATACCTGTTTATCATGAACACTGTCTTTCCCATGCTTATGGAATCAACAATAGACATGCTTTCCTTGATTTCAATTCCTTCCATTTCTCCCTCAACAAGAAGGAAAGATGTCCTGTCAGCAAGCACTTGTCTCCATCCTTTCAGTTTCAGGAAACTCTTTAGCTGATAACTGTAGCGTGATGTTGGTGTCAGAAGATATGTCTTGCTGTCATTATGCATAATATAACCAAGCTCATTGTTATAACTGAACAGCCATAATTCCTTTTCAGGCAAATCTTTTTTCGCACCCCAATACATTATGAAACCAGAAGACAGAAATATTAGAATAATTGCAGTGCAAACCCATTTCTTGAGATAATTCATTCTCCAGAGGAATGCAATAAGAATTAATGCAAAAAGTACGGAAAAAACCAAAGGATCAAACTGTGATTTATGATATGCTATATTAGATAATTTCAACCAGAACAATATTGTTTTTTCCCATAACCATAGCATCTTGCTTAGTATGAAAACAAGCGAGTTTCCCAGTAATGGAATTTTGGCAAAAGCTAAGAACACATAACCAAGAACTGTCAAGAGGTTCACAAGAGGCACTTCAAAGAGGTTGACAAGAGGCGAGATCAATGAGATATATCCGAATGTCTCAAGAAG
This sequence comes from Candidatus Coatesiibacteriota bacterium, assembly GCA_016927185.1. GTDB lineage: Bacteria > JAFGND01 > JAFGND01 > JAFGND01 > JAFGND01 > JAFGND01. The sequence continues at coordinate 3,632 of JAFGND010000044.1, read as the reverse complement.
CAATGGAGAAAGTGCAAGCTGCGCGAATACAGATACGCTCATAGCATCAATAATGAAAGATAGTATCCTGTGACTTCCCAGAGATTCTATCTGCCTGACTTTATTGTGAATAAAAGGCACCCAGATAAGTATACCGAGTGTTGCGATGAATGAAAGCTGGAAGCTTATATCCCACATCGCTCTTGGATAAAGCAGTTCTATTATAAGTCCAGAGCATGCAAGAATATTTACATTGTATTTCCTTCTCTGTACTAGCATTGAGACAAGGAAGAAGAATGTCATTATGAAAGCTCTTACTACTGGAAGGTTTGGACCGCATATCTCCGAGAGTATCCAGCAACCTGAGAGAACGAACAATATCTTGAAGGGTTTCGGGATAGGCATGAATTTTATCATGAAATAAAGAACTGCAACCCAGATTGTTAAATGTAGTCCAGATACCACCAAAACATGAGCAAGTCCTATCTTGGAGACTTCCTCCATTTTCTGTCTGGATATTCCCTGTTTATCTCCCAGGAGGATGCCAGAGAGAAAACCAGCTTCTGAGGCAGCAAAATTGGTATTTATCCTTGATTTGAGCTCATCCCGCAAGGAATTTATAAAATGCCTGTACTTGCCAGGTTTTTTTATTACCTTTTCAGAAACTGCTTTTTTAGGAAGATAAATAATCCCCTTCAAGTTTCTTACCCATTTGTATAAATCATAATCGAATAATGTAGGAAAGCCTTTCTCTATGAATGGATGAAGCCTTGAGTCAATTCTTGCAACAGAACCAATCTCTATTTTCCTGTCTTCCTTTGAGGCATAGATATAGTAATTGCCATCATCATTTGATAGTGTATATCTTGATCTGCTTCTTGTTTCATAATGAGAAGTGATTTCACCGATAATCGGATATTTTATTATGTCTTTTTTTTCCATGGAGTCCAGTCTCAGAAAAGCAATAACCGGAAGAGCTGCAGTGAATAATATATAGCATAAGGTCTTTCTGCCGTTTTTCAAGGTTATCTTGAAGAGCACACAAAGAAGTGCAAGAAACACTATATATATTGAAGAAAGAACAATCATATCTGGATGTAATTTCGCGAAATATAAGCCAAGTGAATATATTATGAATAGCCAGACAAAAACGTATCTTTCAAGCGAATATTTAACTGAAATGGAAATTTTATTGACAAAAATGTCTTTTTCCAGATTAAGCATGTGGATAAGTAATCATTTATGGCATAAAAATGCAAGGGGAAGAAAAGGAAAGCAGGAATTTCGGGAACAGATTTTAACATAAATCAATGAATTCAAATATCTTATAAAAAAGATTTTTTGTAAAAAATATCACTTGACAGTATAAAGTGATATTTATTCTTTGCCTCCAGAAAAAAATATGTCGGTTAAACAGAAAGGAGGCACCAAAATGCAAGTTCAACCGTTAGGAGACAGGGTTCTAGTAAAACCACTTGAAGAGACAGTGAAGAAAGGTGGAATTATTATTCCTGACACAGCAAAGGAAAAACCGCAAAAAGGTGAAGTTATAGCAGTTGCCCAAGGCAAGGAAGCAGAAAATCTTGAAGTAAAAGCAGGAGATAAGGTGTTGTTTGGCAAATATGCAGGAACTGAAATAACTGTAAATGGTGAAGAGCATTTAATTCTCAGCGCCAGTGATATTCTGGCAATAGTCAAAGATTAGAAAGGAGGAGAATCATTATGGCTAAGATATTAAAGTTCGACATGGCTGCCAGAGAGGCGTTGTTGGCTGGTGTTAACAAGCTTGCTGATACCGTAAAAATAACCCTTGGTCCAAAAGGCAGGAATGTTGTTTTAGATAAGAAATTTGGTTCACCAACAATTACAAATGATGGTGTGACAATAGCAAAAGAGATAGAAGTAGAAGATGCTTTCGAGAATATGGGTGCACAACTTGTTAAAGAAGTGGCTACAAAAACCCAGGATGTTGCAGGAGATGGAACAACAACAGGAACCCTTCTTGCTCAGTGCATAATGAGGGAAGGTTTCAAGTATGTCACTGCTGGAGTCAATCCAATAGAACTGAACAGGGGAATTCACAAGGCAGTGGAAAAGGTTGTTGAATATCTGAAAAGTGTTTCAATACCTGTTGAGACAAATGAATCAATTGCACAGGTTGCAACCATATCTGCAAATAATGATCCAGAGATAGGCAAACTTATAGCTGATGCAATGAAAAAGGTTGGAAATGATGGAGTGATAACAGTTGAAGAAGCAAAATCCATGGATACCGAGCTTCGTCATGTTGAAGGAATGCAATTTGACAGGGGTTATCTGTCACCATATTTCATAACTGATCCTGATACAATGACTGCTAATATGGACAATGTATATATATTGATTCACGACAAGAAAATATCGAACATGAAGGATCTTCTTCCGGTTTTAGAGAAAGTAGCACAACTTGGCAAGCCAATTCTCATAATTGCTGAGGAAGTTGAAGGCGAAGCATTAGCAACATTGGTAGTAAACAAACTCAGGGGAACAATAAGCTGCTGCGCAGTCAAGGCACCAGGTTTTGGTGACAGGCGTAAGGCAATGCTTGAAGATATAGCAGTTCTAACTGGCGGTCAGGTAATAAGCGAGGAAGTAGGATTCAAGCTTGAGAATGCAACATTAAGCGATTTAGGACAGGCAAAATCAATCAAGATCACAAAGGATGACACAACAATAGTTGGTGGAATTGGTGATCAAAAGAAGATTGAAGCAAGAATTGAGCAGATCAAGCGTCAGATAGAGGAAACAACAAGCGACTATGACAAGGAAAAACTCCAGGAACGTCTTGCAAAAATGGCTGGCGGGGTCGCTGTCATTGGCGTTGGTGCTGCTACTGAAACAGAAATGAAGGAAAAGAAGGCAAGAGTTGAAGATGCACTCTCAGCCACTCGTGCTGCAGTAGAGGAAGGCATTGTTGTTGGTGGAGGAATTGCACTTCTGCGTTCATTGCCTGTTCTCAACAAGATGAAACTTGAAGGTGATCAGAAAATCGGTCTTGATTTGATCAAGCGCGTACTTGAAGAGCCCTTGCGTCAGATAGCTAACAATGCAGGCAAGGAAGGTTCAGTCGTGGTTGAAGCTGCAAAGAAACTTGAGAAGAATATGGGTTTCAATGCTGCAACAGATGAATTCGAGGATTTAGTAAAGGCAGGAATTGTTGATCCTACAAAGGTTGTAAGAAGCGCACTTCAGAATGCCTCTTCAATAGCTGGTCTGTTACTCACAACAGAAGTTATAGTTGCAGACAAGCCAGAAGAAAAGACACCACCAATGCCAGGTGGCGGAGGAATGGGAGGCATGGGAGGAATGTATTAAACAAAAACCTCTCTTCTTTAATCAAAAAAATCCCCGTATCAAGCGGGGATTTTTTATTCAATATAGAGTTTAAAGTATTACTATTCCATTAATCCCAAATCCCATGTCTTTTAATTTTTATACTCTTTCACACTTCCATTAATATTACTTCCTCATAACTTAAATCCATCAGTCTTTGGAGGGCTAGATTAAAAAAAGAAAATAAAATCCTTGACAATTTTTTTTTTTTTTTGACTATATGGAGATTTACAAAGAAAGATAATATAAAATCTACCAGAATGTTATTGGGTATAGATTTT